>JBIKTU010000351.1:0-3186 GCA_044347965.1 Caulobacter sp. | reverse complement strand
GACCAGAAGGTCGGGGCTGGCCTTCTGCGCCTCGTGGGCGATGATCTCCGGGCACATCCAGTCGGTGCCGAGCAGGCCGGTCGGACCGTGCTGCTCATTGGAGCCGATCGGCACGACCACCGTCTTGTTGCGCAGAAGGTAGGCCTCGATTTCGGGCCAGGTTGACTTGGCGAGCAGCATGGAACGCTCCGCTGGATGGGTCAGCCCGCTTCTAGCGGAAACCCGGCCTCGCGCCACGCCTTCGTGCAGTCTCTGGGTCGAATGGCCAAGGTCAACCGGCCCGCGCCCCGACGTCCACGGCAGAATCGGCTGGGAACGGCGGGGCTTTCGACGGGTCTAGAAGCGGTAGTTCAGGCCGACGCGAACCGACCGGATCTCCATCTCGTCGTCGATCTCGAACGCGGAGAACGGCGAATTCGTGTTTCCGAAATCCATCTGATCGACTTCGATCCTGCCGGTGAGATGGTCGTTGAACGGGTGCTCGACGCCCGCGCCGACGACCCAACCCGTCCGGGTGTCCTCCTGGCTCTGATAGGTGCCGCCGCCGCCGGTGAAGTGGCCGACTGTCGTGCTCGCATAGGCCCATCCCGCCTTGGCGTAGACGAGCGTATCGTTGAACAGGACGCCGCCGCGCGGGGTAATGGTCGCCGTCCAGTCGACGGACCGGGTGAACTCGGGCCGGACACCCGGAACACCGCCGACGATGACCTGGTCGCTGGCTTCCGACATGTCCGTGGAGACCAGGCTGCCTTCGATGCCGAAGACATACCTGCCGGCCTGGAAATTGTAGCCGGCCTGACCGCCTGCGCTGGTGGTCTCGCTCTCGAGGCCGAGCACGCGGCAGGGGCCACAGGAACCGGTCGTCGCTTCATACCTGCCGGTCATTTCCGAGGAAGCAATCTGAACACCGATATAGGGACCTTCCCAAGTCGCCGCCTCTTCGGCTGAAGTCGCGGACGCCACGCCGAAGGCCGATCCGAGAACGACAGCACTCGCAAGAGCCGCCCGGCTAGTATGACGAAAAATATTCGTGAGGACCATGTTTCAACTCCTGCCAGCTTGGATGCGGATAATTCCGAACGGCTGGCCTCATCGTTTTATAAAGGCGCCTCGCAAGCGACGTTGATGCAAGTCAATTGGTTCTCTTGATCTGTTGAAGGTGTTCAACCTCGACCGGACCTTCGCCGATGCGCCCGGCCGGGGACGACGCCAGCGCGGGCCCTGCGGCGCACGACGCCCGTCGTCGGCTGACGGCGCCCGCCGGCGTCTGTCCTTCCTGATGGCCGATCCGATCCTGTCGCCGGGCGCCATGACGGCGGGGCCGCACAATGGCGTTGCCAGCCCTCGCGTCATCCGCCTAACTCCGGATCAACAAGACCAAGGGAGCGTGGCGTGAGCGAAGAGCAGGTGTTTCAGGTTCCGCAGGCGTGGGCCGAGCGCGCCCACATGGACGCCGCCGGCTATGACGCCGCCTGGACGCGGGTGCAGGCCGACCCCGAGGGCTTCTGGAGCGAGGTCGCCGGCCGGCTGGACTGGATCAAGGCGCCGACGAAGATCAAGGACGTCTCCTTCAACAGGGACGACTTCCATATCCGCTGGTTCGAGGACGGTGTCCTCAACGTCTCGGCCAACTGTCTGGACCGCCACCTGCCCGCCCGGGCCGACGAGGTGGCCTTCATCTGGGAGGGCGATGATCCCTCGCAGAGCAAGACCATCACCTATCGCGAGGCGCACGAGGAAGTGTGCCGGATGGCCAATGTCCTCAAGGCGCACGGCGTGGCCAAGGGCGACCGGGTGACCATCTACCTGCCGATGATCCCCGAGGCCGCCTACGCCATGCTGGCCTGCGCCCGCATCGGGGCGGTGCATTCGGTGGTGTTCGGCGGCTTCTCGCCCGACAGCCTGGCCGGCCGGATCCTCGACTGCGACAGCCGCGTGGTGATCACCGCCGACGAGGGCCTGCGCGGCGGCAAGACCGTACCGCTGAAGATGAACGTCGATCTGGCCCTGACCCAGTGTCCGGACGTGACCACAGTGCTGGTGGTCAAGCGCACGGGCGCGCACTGGCTGACCCACAACGGCCGGGATGTCGCCTATGAGCCGGAGCGGGCCAAGGCCTCGCCGGTCTGCCCGCCCGAACCGATGAACGCCGAGGACCCGCTGTTCATCCTCTACACCTCCGGCTCGACCGGTAAGCCCAAGGGGGTAATGCACACCACCGGCGGCTACCTGACCTGGGCGGCCTGGACGCACGAGCTGGTCTTCGACTACCGGCCCGGCGAGATCTACTGGTGCACCGCCGACGTCGGCTGGGTGACCGGCCACAGCTACATCGTCTACGGCCCGCTCGCCAACGCGGCGACCAGCGTCATCTTCGAGGGCGTGCCCAACTACCCGACGTCCAGCCGCTTCTGGGAGGTGATCGACAAGCACCAGGTCGAGATCTTCTACACCGCCCCCACGGCGCTGCGGGCGCTGATGCGGGAGGGCGAGGGCCCGGTGAAGTCGACGTCGCGCAAGAGCCTGCGCCTGCTCGGCAGCGTCGGCGAGCCGATCAATCCGGAGGCCTGGCTCTGGTACCACCGCGTGGTGGGCGAGGGCCGTTGCCCCATCGTCGACACCTGGTGGCAGACCGAGACCGGCGCCTGCCTGGTCAGTCCGCTGCCGGGCGCCACCCCGCTCAAGCCCGGCTCGGCCAGCAAGCCGCTGCCCGGCGTCAACCTGCAGCTGGTCGACGCCGAGGGCCTGGTGCTGGAAGGCGCGACGAGCGGCAACCTGTGCCTCACCGACAGCTGGCCGGGCCAGATGCGGACCGTCTATGGCGACCACCAGCGGTTCTTCGACACCTACTTCTCGACCTATCCCGGCAAGTACTTCACCGGCGACGGCTGCCGGCGGGACGAGGACGGCTACTACTGGATCACCGGCCGGGTGGACGACGTCATCAACGTCTCCGGCCACCGGATGGGCACCGCCGAGATCGAGAGCGCCCTGGTCGCCCACGACACCGTGGCCGAGGCCGCCGTGGTCGGCTTCCCGCACGACATCAAGGGCCAGGGCATCTACGCCTATGTGACCCTCAACGCCGACGTTCAGCCGACCGAGGATCTTCGCAAGGCGCTGGTCCTGTGGGTGCGCAAGGAGATCGGGCCCTTCGCCGCGCCGGACGTCATCCAGTGGGCGCCG
>JBIKTU010000350.1:0-3188 GCA_044347965.1 Caulobacter sp. | reverse complement strand
TGTCGGACTCCCAAATCGGCGCGCTTGCGGGCCTGCTGTTTTCGGTCTTCTACGCCGTATGCGGCATCCCGATCGCCCGCCTGGCTGACAAGGGCAATCGCGGTCTCGTCGTGTCCCTGTCCCTGCTGGCATGGAGCGCGGTCACGGTCCTGACCGGATTCGCCCAGTCGTTTCTGCAACTAGCCTTCGCGCGCATCGGCGTGGCCGTGGGCGAGGCCGGCGCCACACCCGCTGCACATTCGATCCTGGCCGAGCGGTTTCCCCTTGGACGGCGAGCGGCCGCGATGGCCATCCATAGCGCCGGCGCGCCCGTTGGGGCGTTCCTGGGATTGGCCATCGGCGGCTTCCTGGCGTCGGAGGTCGGCTGGCGGTGGACCTTTGTCATCCTCGGGGCACCTGGCGTGCTGCTTGCCGCGGTCGCATGGGTGCTGCTGGACGAGTCACGCCGCCCTGGCCCCACAGCGGCTTCATCGCATTCCCTGAAGTCCGACCTCGGCGAACTGTTCGGAATCCCGGCCTACCGCTGGCTTCTCGGCGGCTTCGCCGTCGGCGCCTTCATCATCAGCGGCCTCACCCAGTGGCTGCCCTCCCACTTCATCCGCACATTCGAAGCGTCACCGCGAGAAGTCGGGGCAGCCTTTGGCCTCGCCTACGGGCTGGGTTCTGCGACGGGCATGTTGGTCGGCGGCTGGCTGACCTTTCACCTCGTCAAAAGGACGCCGCGCTGGACGATGTGGATGGCGAGCCTGTCCTACCTCGTGGCGGCCCCGCTTGGCGCGATGGCCTTGATGGCGAGCAATTCACAGGCTGCCTACATCAGCATTGGTCTGATGAGCGCCGCTTCGACCGTGGCCTACGGACCGGTGTTCGCCCTGATACAGGAATTGGCGCCGCCAAGACTGCGTTCGCTCGCATCGGCGACCGCGCTCTTCTGCGCCTCGTTCCTCGGCGCCGGACTCGGCCCTCTCGCTGTTGGGATGCTCAGCGATACCCTTGGCGGCCTGGATGCCGAACGGCTGAGGGTCTCTCTGCTTGTCTTGCTGAGCTTCTCCCCGATCCCGGCGCTGCTCTACCTGTTTTCCGCTCGATCGATGAAGGTCGGCGCACAGGCGGCCTGACTCACTCGGTATGCGGAGTCTGCTCTTTCGTCCGCCGAAACGATTGGGGCAGTGAGAGCCGATGCCGCCTGAACGAGCCCGCCACCAAGCTCCCACTCCAGAGGAGCGCTCGACCTGAAACGTTGAGACAAGTTCGTGCTGGTCCGAAAGCACATCTTCGACAGTCCGCTCCGGGTCGATAGCAGCCGTAGTGGGCGCCGACAGCGTCAAGGTCCGCTTCCTAGCTTCCGCGATACGTCCGCTGTTGGCGCCTGGCGGCCGTCGGTCAAAGCTAGGCAGCGCGTCCGCTTTCCACCCTTCGCTGACATTGAGCGGGTCCGCTATCCGGCGCGACGCCAGTTGGGACGATCGACCCGAAGCGGACGTTCTCAGGCCCTCAGGCCCCGCCTTACGATGCCTTCAATCCCCAGCCCCGCCTGATCCGCCGGCCAACCCTCCGCCACCTGCGTGCTGGAGCACACCGAACGTGGGCGGCTGCGACAGCCGTTGCCTGATCTTCTGGTCGGGCATGGGGCTTTGCGGCCGTTTGTCGTCAACCTGACAAAACCTGAAGAACTGGAGCGTTGCCGGGGAGCATTCTGGGGAGTTGGAAGCCGGACAAACTGGCCCGACCGAAGCACCCCTTGCGAGACAAGGGAAGACAATGGTGGATGCGACAGGGATTGAACCTGTGACCCCCTCGGTGTGAACGAGGTGCTCTCCCGCTGAGCTACGCATCCGCTCTGGGGCTCTCGACCCGGGAGGCGGCGTCTATAGCGACTCGGACCGCGCACGGCAAGACGCCACGAGGCCCGCGACCGCGCCGGGCAGGTCGCTGAAGTGATCGATGACCCTGTCCCCGCCCAGCTCGGCCGGCGGCAGGTCGTTGTAGCCGAAGCTCAGGACGATGCAGGGGACGCCCGCCGCCCTGGCCGCGCCGGTGTCCGGAGAGGCGTCGCCGACCAGGATGGCGCGGGCCACATCGCCGCCGGCGCGGGTGATGGCCTCAAGAAGCGGCGCCGGATCAGGCTTCTGCACAGGGAGAGCGTCGCCGCCGACGACGGCGTCGAAGAGGCGGGTCAGGTCCAGCTCATCGAGCAGCAGCCGCGCCAGCGCCTCGGGCTTGTTGGTGCAGACCGCCAGAGCCGCGCCGCGCGCGCGCAGGTCCGCCAGCGCCGCCAGACAGCCGGGGAAGGGCCGGCTCTCCAGTGCGATGCGGCCCCGGTAGACCTCGACGATCCGTGGGCGGAGGATTGCGATCTCCTCCTCGCTGATCGTGAGCTCGGCCATGGCGTAGGCGCGGATCAGCATGCCCCGCAGGCCGTGGCCGACCAGCTGCCGCACGGCGGTCATCGGCGCCGGCGCCATGCCCTGTTCGACGAGGATGAAGTTCAGCGCCCCAAGAAGGTCGGGCGCGGTGTCGACCAGGGTGCCGTCGAGGTCGAAGGCGATGGTCCAGTCGGAAAGGTCGTTTACGGGGTCATGCATTGGTCAGGGCTTTCGGCTAAACCCGACGCCAATGCAACGCTTTGAAGAGTCGCAACGATGACCGCACGCGCCGCCGTGATCATGGCCGCCGGACAGGGCACGCGGATGAAGTCCCCGACGCCCAAGGTCCTCCACAAGGTGGGCGGTCGCACCATGCTCGACCGCGCCATCGACGCCGCCCAGGCGGCCGGCTGCGAGCGGGTGGTGGTGGTCTGCGGGACCCACAGCCCGGCGGTGGCCGAGCACGTGAGGAAGCGTCTGGGCGAGAGCGCGGTCGCCATTCAGGACCCGCCGCTGGGCACGGCCCACGCCGTACTCTGCGCGAGGGAGGCTCTGGCCGGGTTCGAAGGCGACGTGCTGGTCACCAACGCCGACTGCCCGCTGCTGACCGCCGGCGACCTGACGCCCCTGTTCGACCGCCGGGCGGCGGGCGATGACCTGGTCATGCTGGCCTTCGAGGCGGCCGACCCGGCGCTGTACGGCCGGATGATCCAGGACGCCGACGGACGCCTGCTGCGCATCGTCGAGGCGCGCGACGCCAACGACGCCGAGAAGGCGGTGAAGGTCTGCTACAGCGGCATGCTGGCCGCCGCCGCCGGGCCG
>JBIKTU010000349.1:0-3193 GCA_044347965.1 Caulobacter sp. | reverse complement strand
CGCTGCCCCGCGCCAGCTACATCCACGACTTCACCGCCACCGAGCGGCATCTGGTCATCGTGCTGCAGCCCTGGATCCAGGACCGCTTCGCCATGCCCTTCATGGACAGCCTCAGCTGGCGGCCGGACCTTGGCACGCAGATCCTCGTCGTCGACAAGGCCGACTTCAGCCGCCGCCGGATTTTCGAGGCGCCGTCCTTCTTCTTCTTCCATCTCGGGGACGCCTGGGAGGAGGCGGACGGAACGATCCGCTTCGACGCCGCGATCGACAAGGATCCCGCGTTCGCCGTCGAAGGCGCCGCCGCTCTGATCGTCGGCCGCGACATCGGCGCCGCCGATTCGGCCATGGCGCTGGTAACGCTTCGGCCCAACGGCTCGGCTGACGTTGTCCGGACCGGCCTGACCGGCGAATTTCCCCGCACCGACCCGCGGTTCGCGGGCAGGCTCCGCCGCCGCACCGTCCACCTGACGCGCGGGGCGGACAGCCACCCGCTGATGCAGGCGGTCGCGGTGACCGACTGGACGTCCGGGAAAAGCGAGATCCACGACTTCGGTCCAGGTCACATCGTCGAGGAGATGGTCTTCGTCCCGCGCCCCGGCGGCGCCGCCGAGTTCGACGGGTGGCTGGTCGGCACGACCATCAACCTGACGGCTCGCCGCACCGAGCTGCACCTTTTCGACGCCGGTCGCGTGGCGGCTGGTCCTCTTGTCAGCTGGGCCGCCGATCTCGCGCTGCCTGTGACGTTCCATGGCGTCTTTGTCGGAGCCTGAACATGACCGCGCAAACTTCCCGCATCCTGCCTTCCGGCCGCGTCGCCGGCTGGATCCTGGTCGCCGCCGCCGCCGTCGCCGCGGTCATCCTCTACGGCCCCCGGATGCGGGCCGCCATCGAGGCCGGTCGTTTTCACGGCCCGGACCTGGACCTGTTCGCCGCCCAGCCGATGGTCCTGCAGCTGCACATCCTGGCCGCTTTGGGCACGGTCGCCGTGGGCGGCCTGATCTTCTCGATGCGGAAAGGGCAGGCCTTCCACCGCACCGCCGGCTGGACCTGGGTGGTCCTGATGGCGACGACGGCGTTCTCCTCGCTGTTCATTGTCGGGCTCAACGGGGACGTCTGGTCGCTGATCCATCTGCTCAGCGGCTGGGTGCTGGTGACGCTTCCGTTCGCCGTCTACGCCGCCCGCAAACACCGGGTCAGCGTCCATAGACAGGCCATGACCGGAATGTTCGTCGGCGGCTCGCTGGTCGCGGGCGCCTTCACCTTCCTGCCTGGCCGGCTGATGTGGGCGCTGTTCTTCGGCTGAGGCGGCCTTGCCTTCGGCGCGGCGGGGGCGCTATCCCGGACAGGGGCGGCGCCAACGACCGCCCGTCAGGACGCGCGATGACCGCAGCCAAGCCCCGCGACCGTTCCGCCGGTAGAGGACGTCCCTCCAAGGGCACAGGTCTCGACCTGAAGCAGGCGATCCTCGATGCGGCCGAGGGGCTGTTCTCGCGACATGGCTTCTATGGCGTGACCACGCGCCAGGTGGCGTCCGAGGCCGGCGTGGACACCGCGCTGATCCACTACTACTTCGGCGCCAAGCGGGAACTGTTCGACGCCGTGCTGCTGCGCAGGGCCGAGATTCTCAATCAGGAGCGGGCTCGGGCGATGACCGCCTACGAGGCGGCCCATCCGGGTACGATGACCGCTGAGGGGGTGATCGCCGCCTTCATCGACCCGCTTGTCGAACGGGCCCTGACGGGCGGGACAGGCTGGAAGAACTGGTTTGGTCTCGTGGCCCAGATCAACACGACGCCGGCCTGGGGCGGCGAGGTCATGCACCGGTTCTTCGATCCGGTGGTGCGGCAGCTGATCGACACCCTCAAGCGCGCCCTGCCGGAGGCGGATCTGGCCGATCTCTACTGGAGCTACCAGTTCCTGACCGGCTCGATGACCCTGTCCGTGGCCGAGACAGGCCGGATCGACCAGCTCTCCGACGGCCTGTGCCAGTCCAGCGACCTGGAGGCGGTTCGCCAGCGGCTCTACACCTATTGCGCGGCCGGCTTCGAGGCCGTTATCCGCAAGGCGCGCGCCTGAGACCGTCATGAGGCCCGTGTGGCGCCATTTCATCACATGGTGAAAAATCGCGGGGCGGGGCGGCCCGGCCCCTTCCGCTCGCGCGCGGCTTGGCGGATGTTTCAACTCAATTCGCGTTTCGGTGAATTCGAAGCTTTGACGATCCCGGCAAAGGGATCGCATGGGAGGACGACAATGAGGACGATGTTCAAGGCCGCTCTGCTGGCCGGCGCCGCGTGGAGTTCTTGCGCGACTATCGCCATCGCGCAGGATGTTCCCGCCACCGGCAATGAAGTCGAAGCGGTCGTGGTCACCGCGCGGCGCACCGAGGAAAACCTGCAGGACGTTCCGGGCGCTGTCTCGGCCTTCAGCCAGGCCTCGCTCGAGCGGCTTCAGGTCACCGACGTCACCGGCCTGCAGGGCGCGGTTCCCAATGTGAACATCTCGCAGGGCCGCGGCTCGTCGAACGCGACCAACATCTTCATCCGCGGCATCGGCCAGCCCGACGCACTGCAAACCTTCGACCCTGCCATCGGCGTCTATGTCGACGACGTCTACTACAGCCGGATCCGCGGCACGCAGTTCGACCTGTTCGACCTGGAACGCGTCGAAGTCCTGCGCGGCCCGCAGGGCACGCTGTACGGCAAGAACACCATCGGCGGCGCGCTGAAGGTGGTCACCCGCAAGCCGGGCGACGAGTTCCGCGCCGGTCTCTCGGCCGCCTACGGCAGCTACAACCAGATGGAGGTCAAGGGCTCGGTCTCCGGTCCGGTCAGCGACACCCTCGCACTCGGCGTCGCCGGCCTGGTGTCCAAGCGGGACGGCTTCGTCGAGGATCCGGTTTCGGGCGAAGAGTACAACGACAAGAACACCTGGGCTCTCCGCGCCGCGGCGACCTGGAAGCTGTCGGACGATATCCGCGTCGACCTGTCGGCCGACTACAGCCGCGACGACGCGGCCATGACCGTGGGCCAGGCGACCAGCACCCTGACGACCATCCTGGGCGTGCCGTTGCTGGCGATCACCAATCCGCCGCCCGCCTATGACTTCAAGACCCGCACGACCACGGGCCTGCCGAACTCGACAGAGCTCACCCACTACGGCTTCGCCGGCACGGTGACCTGGAACATCAGCGACG
>JBIKTU010000348.1:0-3196 GCA_044347965.1 Caulobacter sp. | reverse complement strand
GGGCTGGCCTGGCCCTGGGGCTGGCTGGCCCTTGCCGGGCCCGCCTTCATGGCGCTGCTGCTCATCAAGGGCTCGGGCGTCCCCCCGCTGGAGGCGGCCATGATCCGGTCCCGCGGCGAGGCCTACCGGGCCTACCAGCGCCGTGTTTCGGTCTTCATCCCGCTGCCGCCCCGAAAGGACCCCGCATGAGCCTGCTCGCCGCCGCGATCCACGCCGCCGAGGGCCTGCCGGCGCCGGACCGTCTTCGCCGCGCCGTGATCTCGCACCTGGTCGAAGGCCAGCGCCGTGAGCTGCTGGACCTGCCGAACGACGCCGCCGCCCGCTTCGCGGCCGACATGCGGACCCGGCCGATCGCCGAACATGTCGAGGCGGCCAACGATCAGCACTACGAGCTGCCCCCGGCGTTCTTCGAGCTCGTGCTCGGACCCCGGCTCAAATACTCCAGCTGCCTCTATGCGCCCGGCGCGACCCTGGCCCAGGCCGAGGACGCCGCCCTGGCCGAGACCTGCGAACACGCCGATCTCCAGGACGGGCAGCGCATTCTGGAACTGGGCTGCGGCTGGGGCTCGCTCAGCCTGTGGATGGCGGCGCGCTATCCGAACGCCACAATCGTCTCGGTATCCAACTCGCACGGCCAGCGGGCGCACATCGAGGCGCGGGCGAGGGCGGCGGGGCTTTCGAACCTCACCGTCGTCACCGCCGACGCCAACGTCTTCGAGCCGGAGGGCCGGTTCGACCGGGTCGTCTCGGTCGAGATGTTCGAACACATGGCCAACTGGGCGCAGCTGCTGGGTCGTGTGCGGGCATGGCTCGCGCCGGAGGGCCGGCTGTTCCTGCACGTCTTCTCGTCCCGCACCGCGCCGTATCGCTTCGCCAGCGAAGACCCCTCCGACTGGATCGGTCGCTACTTCTTCACCGGCGGGTTCATGCCCAGCCATGACCTTATCCGCGACTTCGGCGACATCTTCACGCTCGAGGCCGACTGGCGCTGGAGCGGCCGGCACTACGAACGGACCGCCCTGGACTGGTTGGCCAACATGGACCGGGAAGACCTGACGGTCCGCCGGATCATGCGCGAGGTCTATGGCCCCGACGCGGAGCTGTGGCGGCGGCGCTGGCGGCTGTTCTTCCTGGCCACCGCAGGCCTGTTCGGCCATCGCGGCGGCGAGGAGTGGGGCGTCAGCCACTACCGGCTCAGGCCCGCCTAGAGCAGCGCCTCGAGCAGGTCCTCCGCCGAACGTCCGGCAAGGTCCGCGGCGATGGCGTCGCCGAGCGTCCGGGCGGCGTCACGGTAGCGGGGGTCCTCCAGCAGCATCTGGACGGCTCCGGCGATGGCCTCCGGCCTGGCGTCCCGCTCCAGCATCAGTCCGGCGCCGCGATGAACCACCCTCTGGGCGTTGTCTCGCTGGTCGCGAAGGCCTGGCAGAACCAGCAGCGGCAGGCCGGCCATCAGCGGCCGGATCACCGAGCCGTGGCCGCCATGGGTCACGAACAGCGCCGCCTGGGCCATCAGGGCCGCGTGCGAGGCGCTGGCGACGACCACGACATTCTCCGCCCCGGGGAAGTCCGCCAGGTCCAGGGCCGGACCCAGCGTGACCACGGCGCGGACGGGCAGGGCGGCCAGCGCCGCCAGGGTCCGCCGCAGCAGGTCCTCCTGCGCCTCGTAGAGTGAGGACGAGGTCACGACGACCAGCGGACGGGCGTCTCCGGCCGGCCAGGGCGACTCCCAGGCCTGCACGCCCACCGGGTCGGCGACATAGGGTCCGGCATAGGCGAATGGTTCGGCCAGCGGCTCCGGTGCGAAGTCGAAGGCGCGGCTCGTCCCAAGCAGGATGCGTCGCGCGACGGCAAGCTGGTCGAACAGGTCGGCCAGCGGGGCCAGGCCCAGTCCCTCGCGGGCGGCGTTCAGCGCGGGGAGGCCCATCTGGAAAATGGTCCGCGTGGTCTGGCCGACCATCTGGTGCAGCATGACGTCCTGGTCGTTCCCGGCCGGCGCCATGCCTGCGCCGAACGGGGGCTGGCCGGGCAGGGTGGGGAAGGGCCAGACATTGGCGCAGAACAGGGCCAACGGAACGCTGGCCTTCTCGGCCGCCATCATCGGACCGAACAGCAGCTCCTGGCTGACGATCAGGTCGACCGGGGCCGCGTCCAGCGCCTCCAGCACGTCGCGGGCGTAGAGGGCCGCCGGGCCGGCGATGATCCGGTCGCAGAGGCGCGAGACCGACTCCATCGGATTGTCGGCCTCCCAGTCGCGCAAGAGGTCGCTGGCGGCGGTCTTGTCCGGCCGGGAGGGCGCATGCCGCCAGGGCCGGAAGGGCAGGTCCAGCGCCGCGGCGTCTGCGGCGTTGCAGGCGTCGCTGAGGACCAGAACCTCATGGCCGCGCGACCGCATTCCCGCCGCGACCAGCATCATCGGCTGGACGTGGCCGCCGCCTTCCCAGGTGGTGAACAGAATGTGCGCCATGGATCCCCCGTGTCGTCCTCGCCTAGCCGCCCCGGGCCGCCCGCCGCAAGTACGATTGACGGGGCCGGCAAAAGTGATATCACTTTGCTACCACTCATGGAGGGCCCAATGGCTGGACATCTGAGCATCAATCGCACCCAGGAACGCGTCGGCGGCGGCATGAACGGCGGGCTGATCCTGTTGGGTCTGCTGGTCGTGCTGGCGGCTGGCGCGTGGATGCTGACCAACATCGAGACCGACGGCATGGAGACGATCGGCATCACCGGCATCTTCGTGATCACCGTCGCCTCGCTCGGCCTGGCCGGCTTCTACATGGTGCAGCCAAACGAGGGTGTCGCGATCACCCTGTTCGGCGACTACAAGGGCACCGACCGCACTACGGGGCTGCGCTGGGTGCTGCCCTGGTATGGCCGCAAGAAGATCAGCCTGCGCGTGCGCAACGTCACCAGCGAGACGCTGAAGGTGAACGACAAGCGCGGCAATCCGATCGAGATCGCCGCCAACGTCGTCTGGCGCGTGGCGGACTCGGCCCAGGCCCTGTTCGACGTCGACGACTACGCCGCCTTCATCAACATCCAGATCGAGACCGCCCTGCGCGAGGTCACTCGGCATTACGCCTATGACCATGCCGAGGAGGAAGAGCCGACCCTGCGCGCCGACGCCGAGATCGTCAGCGAGCGGCTCAAGGAGGACCTGCAGACCCGTGTCGCGGTGGCTGGCATCGCCATCGAC
>JBIKTU010000347.1:0-3210 GCA_044347965.1 Caulobacter sp. | reverse complement strand
ACGGCCGGCCTCATGACGCCGCCACTTCGCGCAGGATGCGCGCCATCTCAGCCGCCTGGCCCTGGACCGGAAAACGCTTCATGACGTCCGCCCGGGCCGCCTCGCCGACACGCTGGCGCAGACCCGCGTTCTCGATCAACGCCGACAGTTCGGCGACCCATTCGTCATGGGTCAGAACAAGCATACCGGTCTCGGCATGCCGGATCAGGTCGATATTGTAGCCGATCCGTGAACAGACCGCGGGCAGGCCGGCGGCCATATAGGTCCGCGCCTTGCCGCCGGACTTGCCCTGGGACCAGTCTTCCAGCGGCAGGGGCATGATGCCGATGTCGAAGCTCGCCAGAGCCGCCAGTTCGCCCTCCAGTGACCATTCGACCGTTTCGATCGGCAGACCGGGAAGATCGAAATCGCCGCCGCCCATGATCTTCAGCCTGACGGCGGGATAACGCCGATGAACCTCGCGCAGCGCCGCCTCGATGGTCAGGATGTACTTCACGGTCGTTTTCGAGCCGAGCCAGCCGATGACCACCTCGGGGTGGTCGATCTGGGGCGGGCGCATGCGGATGCGGTCGGTGTCCTCGGCCACCTCGAAGACCTCCGCCCGTTTGGCACCATGTCCGGCGGCCACGTCGCGCAGATAGCTGTTGCCGGCCATCACACAGTCGCTCAGGGCGAACACCTGCAAGGTCTTGCGGGGCGCCCGCAGCCAGGTGGCGATGGGATTGAATCGGCTCGGCTTGCCGATGAACAGCGCGTCGTCGAGGTCGAAGACCAGTTTGGCGCCGCGCCGCTTCAACCAGCGCTCGACGACAGGTTCGCCGAACGGGAACAGTTCGCGCTGCATGTAGATGACGTCGTACCTGCCGGCGCCCGCCAGCACACCCAGCCGCCGGATCGTCGCCGCCAGGGTGTGCAGGACCTTGGCGATCACCCGACCCGGAGAGAAGCTTAGCCGATACATGGCCGGCGACATGAAGCTCGACACCGTCCAGTCGACCCCCAGCGCGTTCAGGTGCGGCAGGTACTGGAACACCCTGTAACGGCTGCTGGCGCCCTCCAGCGGGTATCGGGTCAGGAACAGGACGCGCAGCCTGTGGTCGCTCATGACCCCGCCCCCGACAGCGATCGGTAGATGGCGTCATAGCGGCGCACGCCGGACTCCAGGCTGAACTCATCGCGGGCCAGCTGAAGACAGCGGCCGGCAACATCCGGGTCCTCCACGAGCGCCAGAAGCTCTGTCAGCGCCTGAGCGTAGGCGGCGTCGTTGAAGGCCGCGATCGAGGCGCCGGCCCGCCCCTGGGCCAGATAGGCATCGACGTCGCCGACGCCCCGGTTGGTGAGCACCGGTCGGCCGCAGGCCAGAAGCTCGCCGAGCTTGGTCGGGCAGGAGGCGCGCTTGGAGAATACCGGCTTGATGAAGAAGATCGCCGCGTCCATGCGCGCGATCTGGCCGGCGACCTCGTCATAGCGGGCGGCGCGCATCTCCACGCGGGACATGTCGACTCCCGCCGCCTCGAGGGTCGCGCGGATGTAGTCATGCTCGGTGCGATTGATCACCAGCAGCCGCGCATCGGGTCGCATGTCGAACAGGGTCCGAACACAGGCCGCTGTCTCAGGGAACATGTACCAGACGCCCGCCGAGCCGACGTAGCCGAGGGTGAAGCCGCCCGCCGTCGACGCCGGCGGGGCCGGGCGGAAAACGTCCATGTTGGTGCAGGTCGGGATGACCTCGTAGCGGACCGGCCTGTCCTTCAGATAGTCGAACTGCTTCATCTCCTCGACACCCATGCGGGTCAGGGAGACGACAACGTCGGCCCCGAGCAGCAGCTGCTTCTCCAGCGCCTTGGTCACCCGATACTGCGGAGATCCGGCCGGCCAGATGCCGCCGTCGACCCGCTCGTCCGGCCAGAAGCCGCGCATGTCGAAGATGAACTTCCGACCGGCCAGCTTCCGGTGCAGCAAACCGATGACGCCCGGCACATAGCTGCGCGTATGGACGATGCCGATCCGCCTGATCGCCGCGATCCACATCGTTACGATCGTGCCGACCGCGATGTCATAGAGGCTGGCCGGGATCGACGGCGACTTGTGATAGCGAAGCCGGGTCCATCGCAGCCCCGCCTCGTCGCACTGGCGCTGCAGATCGGCGATCTGGCCCTTGTCCCGCAGGTCCTCAGGGCGCTCGTAGGTGATCAGAGTGATGTCGTGATCCCGCGCCAGCGACAGGAGATACTGCAGCACTTGAGACTGGCCGAGCGGCTGCAGCAGCCCGGTGTACGAAATATAGAGCACACGGCTCCGCACGCTTTGGCCTCGATCGCTACGGACGCCAGGCGTCGTGATGGACAGATTGATAGGGGGCGGAGGCGGGCGGCGCAACGCTCCCGAATCGGGTCCGGTCAGACCCCCAGCAGTCGACGGTAGGCGCCAACCGCGCGGGCCGTCGAAAAGTCGTCTGACCTCTGAATGAGCACCGCCGGGTCGGGTGGAGCGGCGAGCGTTTCCAGAACCGCGGCCGCCAGCGCATCGGCGTCGCCGACCGGGGTCAGCCGCCCATATCGACCGCTGTCGAGGATCTCGCCCGGGCCGGTCGGGCAGTCGGTGCTGACCACGGGGGTCCCGCAGGCCATGGCTTCGACAAGCACATTTCCGAACCCCTCGTTCAGGGAGCTGAGCATGAAGACGTCCGCATGGGCGACGTAGCCATGGGGGTCAGGCCGGAACCCGGGCATCTTGACCACGTCGGTCAGGCCGAGTTCGGCGACAAGCGCCTCCAGTTTCGGTCGCTCCGAACCCTCGCCGAGAATCAACAGCCGGGCGTCGTGGGTCTGGCGGATCCGGACCAGCGCCCGCAGCAGCGTCGCCTGGTCCTTGACCGGCTTCAGGGTGCCGACGGTGATCAACCTGGGGCCGCCGGCGGACCAGGCCGCCATGATGTCGGCATCCGGGGCCCCGGGCGTCGGCAGGGGGGTGATCGGATTGTAGATCGTGGTGACGCGGTCGACGGGCAGGTCGGCGAGGGCGGCGACGTCCACGGCGACCCCTCGCGAGACCCCGACCACGCCGGCGGCGTGACCATAGGTGGCGCGCATCGACAGGGTCATGGCCAGTCGGGGCAGGCCGGGGCGTCCAGGTCCCGACCGGCTGAGCACGCCATGATCGCTGGTCACCACGCGGCAGGGGACGCCGGAAACGGCCCGGGCCGCGACC
>JBIKTU010000346.1:0-3232 GCA_044347965.1 Caulobacter sp. | reverse complement strand
CGTTCCTGACCCGAATCTCCAGGACAAGCTCCGACGATCCGATGGTTCCGGCTGGCTACGCCGTCGCGGCGCTCGCAGCCGGCCTGGCCTTCGGCGCGCAATGGCTGATCGGGATCTGGTTCGAGGGCCGAACCGCCTTCATCATCTATGTGCCGGCCATCCTCATCACGGCCTGGCTGGGCGGCCGGGGACCGGCGACGCTGGCGGCGCTGCTGTGCGTGATCGTGAACGCCGCGCTGCTGCGCGAGCAGATGGTCGCTCTCCCCAACATCATCGAGACCATCGCCTTCCTGATGCTGGCGCCGGTTCTGGGTGGCGTGGGCGACCGGCTGAGGCGCGACGGCGCCGAGGGCGCCGCACGCCAGTCGCACCTGCAGTCGATCCTGGACACGGTTCCCGAAGCCATGATCGTCATCGACAGTCGGGGCGTCATCCGCTCCTTCAGCGCGGCGGCCGTCCGGCTCTTTGGCTGGACTCCGGAGGAGACCATCGGGCGCAATGTCAGCATCCTGATGCCGCAGCCCTACCGCGCGCAGCACGACAGCTATCTCGAACGCTACCTCGGCACCGGTGAGCGCCGGATCATCGGCATCGGCCGAATCGTCGTGGGCGAGCGTCGCGACGGCTCGACCTTCCCGATGGAGCTCGCGGTGGGTGAGGCCTCCGCGGGCCGGGAGCAGTTCTTCACGGGGTTCGTCCGCGACCTGACCGAGCGGCGGGACCAGGAGCGTCGCCTGCAGGAGCTTCAGTCCGAACTGGTCCATGTCTCGCGGCTGACGGCCATGGGCGAGATGGCCTCGGCGCTCGCGCACGAACTGAACCAGCCGCTGTCGGCGATCACCAACTACATGAAGGGCGCGGCCCTGATGCTGGACGGCGGCGACGCCGATCCGGCGCGGCTGCGTCAGGCGCTGAACCGGGCCGGCGACCAGGCGATCCGGGCCGGCGACGTCATCAAGCGCCTCCGTGAGTTCGTCGCCAAGGGCGAGACGGATCACAGCCTCGAAGACCCCTGCAAGCTCATGGAAGAGGCCAGCGCCCTGGCGTTGGTCGGCGCCAAGGAGCAGGGCGTGCGGGTCGACCTGCGCTTCGATCGGTCCCTGGGTCCTGTCATCGTCGACAAGATCCAGGTGCAGCAGGTCGCCCTGAACCTGATCCGGAACGCCATCGACGCCATGGAGCAGAGCGAGCGTCGCGAACTGGTCGTGTCGGTGACCGAGGGCGAGGAGGACATGGCGCTCATCACCGTCGCCGATACCGGGCCGGGCGTTGATCCTGCGGTCGCCGAGCGCCTCTTCGAGCCGTTCCTGACCACCAAGTCGACGGGGCTGGGCGTCGGCCTGTCGATCTGCCGTACTATTGTGGAGGCGCATGGCGGTCGCATATGGGCTGACCGCAACGGGCAGGGCGGCGCGACCTTCTCCTTCACCCTTCCCCTGGCCGAAGCGGAGGCGACGATTGGCCAATAGTCAGATCGTGCACGTCATCGACGATGACGAGGCCATGCGGGATTCACTGTCCTTCCTCCTCGACATGCAGGGTTTCGAGACCCGGGTGTACGAGTCGGCCGTGGCCTTTCTCGATGCCCTGCCGACCGCGCCCGGCGGCTGCGTCCTGACCGATGTGCGCATGCCGGGGCTCAGTGGCCTGGAGCTGATCGATCATCTGCGGGCGCAGGGCAGCGACCTGGCCGTCGTCGTCATGACCGGTCACGGTGATGTGCCCATGGCGGTCGAAGCCATGAAGGCCGGCGTGGTGGACTTCATCGAGAAGCCGTTCGCGGACGACGTGCTGCTGCGCGCCGTTCGTGGCGCTCTTGACCGTCAGGAGGCGCCGCAGGGCGACGGCGGACGCAGGGAGGCCGAGGCGCGGCTGGCGTCGCTGTCGCCGCGAGAGCGCGACGTGCTGTCTGGCGTGGTGGCCGGCAAGGCCAACAAGGTCATCGCTCACGACCTGGGCATCAGCCCCCGGACGGTCGAGATCTACCGGGCCAACCTGATGACCAAGACCGGGGCCCGCAACATGGCGGAGCTGATGCGGCTGGCGCTTCAGGCGGGCCTTTGAACGACCGGCTTGCGCGGCCCAGGCGGCAGTCGGATATGGTGAGCGAAACACAGGGGAGCGCCACATGAACGCCAGCACCGAGTCCTCCGGCGTCGAGGATCTGAACAGGACGCTCGGACTGGTGCGTCGTGTCGAGATGGACCCCGCCGGCCGCGCCGTGCTCGAGTACGAGGCCGGGCCGCACATGTGCCATTCGGGCGGCGTAGTGCAGGGCGGCTTCATCACCGGCTGGATCGACGCGGCCATGGCTCACGCCGCCATCGCGATGGCCGGGAACGACATCGTGCCCATGTCGCTGGAGCTAAAGGTCAGCTTCTTCGCGCCCGCCCGCCCCGGCCGCGTCATCGCCGAGGCCTGGGTCGAACGGAAGGGCAAACGCACCTGCTTCTTCGAGGGGCGGCTGCTTGATCCGGCCGGGACGGTCCTGGCCAAGGCCAGCTCGACCATCATGCTGGCCGAGCGCAGCCGGGTTGAATCGGCCGCCCGCGCCGCGACCTGAGGCTGGCCATGAAGACCATTCGAACCGAAGCCTTCATTCCGGCCACGCCGGCCAGGGTCTGGGCCGTGCTGACCGACTTCGACGCCTATGCCGAGTGGAATCCGCTGAACGTCAAGGCCAGCGGCGAGGCGCGTCCGGGCGGGAAGATCCGGACCACCTTTGTCAATCCGGCCGGTGCACCGGGCGCGACCGTGACCCAGACCGTGACCCTGACGACATTCGAGCCGGAGCGAGCCCTGGCCTGGAGCGGAAACGTGCCCCTGCTCTTCCGGGGGCGTCACCACTTCACCCTGACGCCGGACGGCGAGGGGACCCGTCTGCTGCATGGCGAAGACCTGAGCGGGCTGATCGCCATGACCTTCTCTGACGCCATTCTCGCCGAAAAGTTCGTCCCCTGGTACGAGGCTGTGAACCGGGCGCTGGCGGAGCGAGTAGGCGGCTGAGACGCCGGATCAGGGGGCGGAGGGCGCCGGCTCGCTGATCATCATCGCTTCCAGGGCCGCCCGCAGGCCCGGCTCAAGCGGGCTCGAACCCTCCGCCGAGGCCTGGACGAAGGTCGTCGTGCAGATGCCGACGCAGCGGCCCGCCTGGAACATCGCCTGACCGATGTCATAGGACGCCTTGCCGATCCGCAGGATGCCGGAGCGCACCTCCACCTCATCGGGATGA
>JBIKTU010000345.1:0-3241 GCA_044347965.1 Caulobacter sp. | reverse complement strand
GCGATGTTTTGCACAACGATCTGGCCGCGCTGGTCGCGACCTTGCCAGACCTGCGCGCCGTCGCCTTCAACGGCGGCAAGGCGGCGAAAGAGGGAATGCCGATGCTGGCCGGGCTCGAAGGACGGCTGGCCCTGATTCCGCTGCCGTCCTCCAGCCCCGCGCTGACCACGCCCTACGCCGCGAAATCCGCGGCGTGGAGCATGCTGCGCGAGGCGCTTGCCTAGGACTGCGTCTTGATCTGCTCGCGGGCCTGGGCCAGCAGCTCGTCCATCTTCATGCGCACATCGCTCTCACGCATTTCGACGCCCGAGCCCTTCAGGTCCTCGAACACCTTGCGCAGGACATCGTCGTCGCCCGGCTGTTCGAAGTCGGACTTCACGACGGCCCGGACGTACTCCTCGGCGGACTCGAGGCCCATGAGACCGGCCGCCCATTCACCCAGCAAACGGTTGCGGCGGGCCGCGGCCTTGAATTCCTGCTCGGCGTCGAGAGCGAACTTCTTCTCAAAGCCCTTCTCGCGGTCGTCGAAAGTGCTCATGTAAACTCCGGTAGGTGACGGTGGTCGTGATATCCGCTTGCGGGCCGCACCGCAATCGCGCGTGCCGTCCCGCCCCCACATCACCGCCGCCGGTTGCGCCGCTGTTTGCGCCGAGCCCCCTGTTCGGGTAGGTTCCAGGTGACTTTCAGCGACAGCGGCTCCGAGTCGTCCAAACGCGCGCAGGCTTCCTGGCCCGCGCGCGATTTTCATTCCCGGACCGGCTGCAGCGACCCCGTGGGAACCCCCAGGACCATGACGACCCGCCGCAAGAAGATCTACGAAGGCAAGGCCAAGATCCTCTACGAGGGCCCCGAGCCCGGCACCCTGATCCAGTACTTCAAGGACGACGCCACCGCCTTCAACGCCCAGAAGAAGGCCGTGCTCGAGGGCAAGGGCGTGATCAACAACCGCATCAGCGAGTTCGTGATGCTGCGGCTGGGCGCGATCGGCGTTCACAACCACTTTATCCGCCGCCTGAACCTCCGCGAGCAGCTGATCAAGGAAGTCGAGATCGTTCCGCTCGAGGTGATCTGCCGCAATATCGCCGCCGGCAGCCTCTCGACGCGCCTGGGTCTGGAGGAGGGCACGCCCCTGCCCCGCTCGATCATCGAGTTCTGCTACAAGGACGACAAGCTGGGCGACCCGCTGGTCACCGAGGAGCACATCACCGCGTTCAACTGGGCCTCGACCCAGGAGATCGACGACATCATGGCCATGACGCTGCGCATCAACGACTTCCTGACCGGGATGTTCGGCGCGGTCGGCATCACCCTCGTCGACTTCAAGGTCGAGTTCGGCCGCGTCTGGGAGGGCGACTTCGCCCGCATCATCCTGGCCGACGAGATCAGCCCCGACAGCTGCCGCCTGTGGGACAGCGCGACCAACGAGAAGCTGGACAAGGACCGCTTCCGCCGCGACCTGGGCGACGTCATCGAGAGCTACACCGAGGTCGCCCGCCGCCTCGGCATCATGAAGGAAATGCCGACCGTCATCCGCGGCGGCCTGCACTAGGGATTTCGAGTCTGCCGATGAAAGCCACCGTCCACGTTTTCCTCAAGCCCGGCGTCCTCGACGTCCAGGGCAAGGCCGTCGAGAGCGCCCTGCATGGCCTGGGGTGGGCCGATGTGAAGGACGTCCGCGTCGGTCGCGAGATCACCTTCGACGTCGGAGGGACCGACAAGGCCGCCGCCGAGGCCGAGGTGAAGGCGATGTGCGAGAAGCTGCTCGCCAACACCGTGATCGAAAGCTACCGGGTGGAGATCGGCTGACATGAAGGCCGCCGTCATCGTTTTCCCCGGATCCAACTGCGACCGGGACTGCGCCGTCGCCGTCGAGCGCTCGACCGGCGCCAGGGTCGAGATGGTCTGGCACAAGGACACGGTTCTGCCGGACGGGCTGGATCTGATCGTTCTGCCGGGCGGCTTCTCCTACGGCGACTACCTGCGCTGCGGGGCCATGGCGGCGCTGTCGCCGGTGATGAAGGAGGTCATCGCGGCGGCGAACCGGGGCGTGGCCACGGTCGGCATCTGCAACGGCTTCCAGATCCTGTGCGAGGCGGGCCTGCTGCCCGGCGCCCTGCTGCGCAACGAGGGGCTGAAGTATGTCTGCAAGCCGATCGCGCTCGAGGTGACCAACGCCCAGACCCGCTTCACGGCCGGCTACCAGGGCCGCCGCGACGTGACGATGACCATCGGCAACGGCGAGGGCAACTTCTTCGCCGACAAGGAAACCCTGGCCCGCATCGAAGGCGAAGGCCAGGTGGTGTTCCGCTATGTCGAGAACCCCAACGGCTCGGTCGCCGACATTGCCGGCATCATCAACGACGCCGGCAACGTACTGGGCATGATGCCCCACCCCGACCGGGCCTTCGAGGCCGACCTCGGCTCGGCCGATGGCGCCATCCTGTTCCAGAGCGCCCTGGCCAGCGCCTGAGGCGCGGACAACCGGGCAAGACGAAGGGGCCGGCGCCTGCGCGTCCGGCCCCTTGTTCTTCAGCGTGCGGTCAGATCACCCACCGCTCGCGTAACAGTCCTTGCGGACGGTCAGGCGTCCTTGCGATCCGCGGCAGGCGCGGGCTTGTCGGCGTGACCCGGCGCCGGCGGGGACTTGTCGTGCTCGCCGCCCTGCTTCTGCTGCTGGCCCGGAGCCGGACGCTGCGGGGTGTTCGGCTGCTGCTGCGGAGCGTTCTCGTTCGGGGTGTGGCTGGTTTGGTCGGCCATGGGTCTCTCCCTGTTACACGCGCCGCCGGGTTTGGGGGGCATGAGCGGCGCAAGGAGAGAACGGTCGCCCTCGGAGGATGTTCCGGCAGGCGGGATCACGCCTGCGACATCGCCGCGGCGTCTTGCCGACCGTCAGCCGGCGCGGGTGATGGCCGCGATCGGCACGGTCGGGTCCAGCATCTGGCCCTGCATGCCGTACTCGGCGCCCTTGGTCGGAGAGATCGGCGACTGGTGCAGCGCCTTGACCACGTCCAGCCCCTCGACCACCTGGCCGAAGACGGCGTAGCCGGCATTGTCGCCCGGCTGGCCCGGCGCGGCGTCGAGGCCATTGGACATGTCGCCGAGGCAGATGAAGAACTCGCAGGTCGCCGATCCGGGCGCCTCGCGGGCCAGGGAGATGGCGCCGTTCCTGTGTGAAAGGCCGGTCTGGTTGGTCGGCTCGTGCGCGATCGGCGGCAGCATCTTCTTGCCGCGCCCGTTCAGG
>JBIKTU010000343.1:0-3248 GCA_044347965.1 Caulobacter sp. | reverse complement strand
GCTGGGCGAGCACGGCCTCGGCGGCGGGGCCCCCGCCCCGGCCGACCGATCCGCCCCGGCCGTGGAAGATGCGCAGGCCGACGCCGAGCCGGTCGCACTCCGCCGCCAGGGCCGAGGCCGCGCGGGCCACGCCCCGACGGGAGGCGACGTAACCGCCGTCCTTGTTAGAGTCGGAATAGCCGACCATCACTTCCTGGACGGGCGCCTCGCCGAGGATCGACCTGGCCAGCGGCAGTTCCAGCCAGCGGCGCAGGATGGCCGGGCCGTGGTCGAGGTCCTCGATGGTCTCGAAGAGCGGCGAGATGCGCACGGTCGCGCGCGGCCGGGCGCCGCCGATGGCAAGGCCCGACTGGGCCAGCAGGACCAGCGGTTCGAGCATGTCCGAGAGGGTCGCGGTCTTGGAGACGACATAGGCGCCGATGACGCCCGGGCCGTAGTGCCTCACCGCCTCGGCGGCCGCGTCGATGGTGGCCAGCTCCCTGGTCGTCTCCTCGCTGTAGTCGGCGAAGGGCGAGCGCAGCGGCCGCTGATGGGTCATCTCGGCCAACAGGAAGGCGACCTTGGCCTCCTCGTCGAGGGCCAGGTAGTCGATATCCTGGCCCGACCGCTGGATCAGCTCGGCGACGACCCGCTCATGGACGTCGGCGTTCTGGCGCATGTCGATGGCCATCAGGTGGAACCCGCAGGCGCGGGCGACCTGCAGCAGGGTGGTCATGCGGCTGCCGACCAGACGGGCGCCGCCGTGGGCCGACAGCGAGGCGCGGACGGTCTCCAGGTCGGCGACGAACTCGGACGGACTGTCGTAGGCGCCTTCGGTAGACGGACCGAGCGCGTAGGACACCGGCTGGCCGGCCAGCTTCTGGGAGGTCGCCGACACCCGGTCGAAGATGTACTCCAGAGCGAGGCGATAGGGCTCGTCGGCGCGGTGAGGCGACTGGTCGTCCGAGGACCGGGCCAGCGCCAGAAGGGGCTCCGAAGCGCCCGCGTAGACGTCTGAGATGGCCAGATCGCCCCAGAGCCTGCGCACCTCCCCGGCGTAGAAATCGAGGATCACGCGCGACTGGGACTTCAGCGCCAGCCGCAGGGTCTCGCCGGTGACCCCGGGATGGCCGTCGCGGTCGCCGCCCAGCCAGCTGCCCATGCGCAGGATCGGCGGCACGTCCGCGCCCCGGGCAAGGCCTTCGGTCCAGCTTTCGTAGAGGTCGACCATGGCCGGCAGGATCGAGGTGCGGACGATCGACAGCGCGTTGCGGATCTCGTCGGCCACGGTGATCTTCACCGGCCGGTGCAGGCGGGTGCGCCACAGAAGCGCGATCTCGCGGAACAGGCCCTCGCGGATGCGGGCGTCGAGGTCCGGCGGCAGGCTGTGACGGCGCAGGGCCATCAGGCGGGAAATCTCGGCCTCGCGGTCGACCAGCGCCCGGCGGCGGACCTCGGTCGGGTGGGCGGTCAGCACCGGCACGACGTCCAGGTTGTTCAGGGCGTCCGGGCCAAGGTCGAGGGCCTCCAGGGCGCCGGCGACCGTATGAGCGGCGCCGGCCCGGACGTCCGCCTCGGCGTCGCGACGGCGGCCGGCGACGTCCTCGCCGATGTTGGCCAGCATCGAATGACAGGTGAAGGCGCGGGCCAGCAGCATGGCCTCATCGGCCTTCACGGCGCTGAACAGGAAATTCAGATGGGGATGCGCGTCACCATCAGAGGCGGCCCGGCGGGCGGCGGCGACCAGATCGCCCGCTTCCTCGCCGTCGAGGTACCGGATCGCCTCGTCGAGCAGCGCGTCCATCAGCTGGACGTTGGCGCGGACGTGTCGGCTCGTCTGGCCGGATCCGGATCTGGGGATGCGTAGGGAGAGCGGGTTGGCCATGACCGACCTTACTAGATCAACGTACGCCGCTGGTACAGGGTCATGACACCGGTGTCACGACCCCTCTGGCAAGTTAGCCCAGATCACCCGCCGCGGCGTCGAGGAGGAGCCAGGCCCGGCCGCCGTCGGACGCCAGCAGGGTGGCGACCAGCAGGCCGCCACGGTCGCGGTCGGCCGCCTCCTCGATCATGCCGCTGAAGCGCTGCAGGAAGCGGTCGCTCTGGCCACGCATCGCCGCGTCCGAGAACAGCCGGCGGACCAGCCGGCGGATGGCGGCGGGCGCCAGCCGGCGGACGATCTCGCGCGCGCCCTGGGCATCGCGGGTCTGAACGGCCATGGCGATCTCGTCGATCCGGCCGCGCGGCAGCAGGGCGGCGGGATCGATGCCCATGCCGGCGATCTCGGCCGCCATGCGGTCGGCGAGGGACTCGGAATCGCTCTCGTCGCCGTCGATTGAGGTCAGCAGGTCCCGCCAGCTCCAGGGGCCGTCGGGCCCCTCGGCGGTCGGCGGCGCGGCCGGGCCGCGCCCGCCGGCGGTGTCGAACACGCTGCGGAACTCCTCGTCCGTGGCGGTCGGCGTCAGCTTGAGACGGGTCATGCGCGGCTCGTCAACCGGCGGACCCTCAGGGGCGAGGGGCGGCGGCGCCGGGCGAGCCGAACGCGACGCGGCGGCCAGGGCCGGGGCGGCCGTCCCGGCGGCGCCCGCGACCACGCCCATCACCTTCACCGCTTCACTGAGCATGTCGTAGTTGCGGCGGACACGCTCCTGGAAGGCGGCGTCGATGGTCTGGGTCTCGTCGGCGGCGCGGCGAGCGGCGGCCATCAGGTCGTCCATGCTCTGCTCGACGGAGACGCGCACTTCCTCGACACGGCCCATGGCCATCTCGGGCAGCTGCGACGCCCGCTTGTCGACTTCGTCCAGCAGGCGCTCGAGATCCGACAGGGCGCCGCGGGCCACCTGTGCGCCCTGCTCCAGACGCTGGGCGGTCGCCGCGCCGGCCTGCTCGACCATCTGCGCGGACTGCTCGATCAGGTCGCGGGCGTCCTTGAGGCGGGACTCGAAGATGCCGTCGGCCTTCTGGTGGGCCGAGAAGGCCGCTTCGCTCAGTTGATCCACCCGCGCCTGGGCGGCGTCGGCATGGGACTCCGCGGCCAGACGTGCATCGTGGGCGGCCTGGGCCAGGCGGTCGATCGAGACCTGCAGGTCCGACGCCAGCAGCGCCCGTTCGCGGGCGGCGGCCTCGCCGACCTTGCCGACGACTTCGGCGGCCTCCTCGCCCAGAGAGTCACGCTCGGTCTTGGCCTGCTCGGTCAGCTGGGCGAACCGCTCGGCGGCTTCATGGATCAGGGAGCGAAGTGCATCGGCGCCTCTCGAGGCGTGCTC
>JBIKTU010000344.1:0-3248 GCA_044347965.1 Caulobacter sp. | reverse complement strand
CTGGCTGGACCGGGCGGCCGAGCGCAAGGCCTGGCTGATCCTCTACACCCACGACGTGGCGGAGAGCCCGTCCGCCTGGGGCTGCACGCCCGAAGCGCTGGGCCATCTGGTCGATGCGGCGCTGGCACGGGGGTTTGACGTGGTTACGGCCGCCGAGGGGGCGCGACGGCTGGGGCTTTAGGTCACCCGCCAAGCCGGATTACTTGAAACACCGGCTCAACGTCGGAGATCACGTCGAGGCAGTCCGAGCCTGTGACGAACATATAGTGAGCCGCATTCGGGGACATGGCTTCAAGCAATTCCGACTGCAGTCGCCCGAAGTGTGCGCCATGCATTCGATAGGCCAAGTGGTCGGGTCGGTGGCCCTCCCAAGCGCCAACGGTCTGATCGCCTTCGGTACTCAGATACATCTCGTCCAGCACACGGAAGATCTCGACCTTGCTGAAGCTGACCCGCAGCACGGCGACTTCAACATTCGGAACGGCGAACTCGACGACAAGGCCGTCGGGCGAGTAGCGCAGAGCCATTAGGTCGCTCAGGCCGGCCTCGATCGAAATAGGCAACTCGACGGGCTCGTACCGCATCCTACTCCCGATCACCCCACGCCAGCTTCACCGCCAGGGCCACGAAGATCGCCCAGCGCAGGTCGTTGTAGCTGACGGCGATGCTCTCGGTCAGGCTGACCAGGGAGTAGATGACCAGGAACGGCAGGGCCAGGTAGGCGCCCTTGTCGCGGAACACCGCCACCAGGGCGGCGACCAGGGTCTGGCCGTAGAACAGCCCCCAGGCGATCAGGCCGGCCAGGCCCATGCCCAGCCACTGCTCCAGCCAGCTGTTGTGGGCGTGCTGGGCCTTGAAGCCGGCGTCCTTGGTGATCCAGGCCAGCGGGCCCCAGCCGCTCTTGTCGTCCCAGACGGCCGCGTAGCCGAAGCCGGTCCAGGGGCGTTCCTCGATCTGGCGCATGACGGCGGCCCAGATCTTGGTGCGGCCGGTCAGGGTGGCGTCCTTGCCGAGCAACTCGAGAAAGACGTCGGCGGCGAACAGCAGGAAGGCGGCCAGCAGCGCCGCGCCCGTCACCGCCGCCCAGGTGGCCGCCACGCCGGAGGCCGCGCCCCGCCGGCAGATCCAGACGAAGGCCAGCGCCGCGCCGCCCAGGCCCAGCGACACCAGCGAGGTCTTCGACGTCGACAGCAGCACCAGCCCCAGCGCCAGCCCGGCCAGCGACCACCAGAGCCACGCACGCTTTGGCGCCAGAAGCGCCGCCGCCCCGAAGATCGAGAAGGCCATGGCCATGTTGCCGCCGAGGGCGTTCTTCTCCATCCACACGCCGCGCCAGGCGCCGGGGAACAACTCGGTCATCTTGCCGAACGGCAACACCAGGCCGGCGAGGAACGAGGCGACGGCGAGCAGGCCGAACGCCGTGGCCATGATCTCGGCCATGGTCGCCCAGCGGAAGCGGACGGCCAGCACCACCCCGGTCAGGGTGGTGGCGAACAGCGCCACCAGCCGGCGGACGGTGGCGTCCGGGGCGATCGACCAGACCACCGACAGGGCCGCCACCGCCAGCAGGGCGAGCAGGAACGGCTGGCGCAGCGTCGCCATCGCCGTGTCCCAGGGCCGCATGGCCAGGACCGCCACCCCGGCGGCGTAGGCCGGCAGGTAGGCGTTGCGGATGGCGGCGGAGCTGGCCTCATCGAAGCTTTCGCCGAAGATCGGCAGGATCCAGCCCTGGCTGTAGAGCAGCAGGCTCATCACCAGCATGCCGAAGGCCAGCACGTCCCAGACGTCGATCCGGTGCGCGGCCGGCCGCCCGGCCTCCCAGGAGGCGGCCGCCCAGGTCACGGCAGGATCCTGCGCAGGAAGGCCGGCGCCTCGACCCGGGCGCGGTTGAAGAACACGCCCGAGGGCCGCCCGCCGGCGGCGGTGATGGCGTCGCGCAGCCGGGCCGGGGCGCTGACGTCCGGCTGGTCGGCGGAGACCACCAGCACCGTCTGGTCCATGAAGGGCGCCACCGTCAGAGCCGCCTGCGAGCGGTCGGCCGAAGGGCTGTCGACGATGACCAGGTCGGCGTGGCGCCGGAGCGTGTTCCAGTAGTCACTGCTGGACAGGATATGCACCGCCTGCTTGCCGCGCAGGGCGTCGGCCCGGAAACGGGTGACCCAGAACCGGTCGCCGCCGACCTGGTGAGCCACAAGGAACTTCGAATCCGGCGCAACCGTGCCGTCCGGCATCGGCGTGGGCGGCTGCACGGTGAAGAACACCCCGCCGTCCGGGGTCGCCGAAACAGCCTTGCCGAGGTCGCCGTACAGGTCCGGGCGGGCGGAGATGGCGCTGTGCTGGGGCGAGCTGAACAGGTCGAGGTCGACGAGCCAGACCGTTCGACCCGCGCGGCGGGCGGCGAAGGTCGCCAGCTCCCGCGCCACGGTCGAGGCCCCCTCGCCGCGCCGCGCCGCCACGAACTGGATGGCGCGGGCGCGACCGGGCGCCGGCGGCCCGAGGGACGCCCAAAGCTCTGCCGCTTCAGCGCTCAAATCCACCATGGCTCGAATCGTTACGCGCCCAAGTCCGACAAGCTAACGCATGACGGGATGGCGGGAACCTGTCGACATGCCGCACAGAACGGGGACATGCACTTGAGTGCGTGTCCCCGCCTTCACCGACCCTTGTATGCCGCCATGCCGAGCACCGGCAGGTCCAGCGTGCGCGAGGCGGAGGCCGGGGTCGGCAGACCCGGGCGCAGGAACACCCGGATCAGGCCGGCGCACAGGGCCGAGAAGACCCCGAACAGGAAGGCCAGGGCAAACACCGGCTTGCGCAGGCTGTCGCCCCGCGTCGCCGGCACGGCCCGGTCGACGATGCGGATGTTGTCGTTGGTCTCCGAGGCGATCTGCCGCGCCGCGTCGTCCTGGCGTTCCTTGACCGTGAAGTCGCGGACGCTGGACTGCAGCACGTCGCGGTCCATGCTCAGGGCCTGGAACTGCGGCTCGATGATCGCCAGCCGCTGCAGCTGGTCGGTCGCCTGCTGCGCCTGGCGGGCATAGGCGGCCAGGGACTGTTGCAGGGCGGCGACCTCGGCGGCGGTCTGGATGCGGTCGGTCTGCAGGGTCTGGTGCACCGGATTGACCCCGATGCGGCGCGCGCCGTCGGTCTGGGTCCGGCCGGTGTTCATCCCGGCTTCGAGCTGGACGATCTGGGCCTCGACGTCCCTCACAGGCTGGGCGGTCGGCAAGTAGCGGGACAGCATCTCT
>JBIKTU010000341.1:0-3251 GCA_044347965.1 Caulobacter sp. | reverse complement strand
GGGGTCGCATCGGGAGCCTGCCGGTGAACTGCGTCCGTGCAGACATCCTGCTGCTGTTCAAGACAGGCTACCCGCCGCGAGCCGTCGATCGTCACGACGTCGCCGCCCTTTGCGCCCTGCTGGGCAAGCCGGTTCCGGACACACACCTGCTGATCCCGGACGAATAGCCCGCCCCGGCGCGTTCAGGGCGGGCTCAGGACGTCGGCAAGCAGCATCCATGACCCCGGATCGCCGGCTTCAAGCGGAACTGCCGTTAACTTGACAGAAACTAAGAACACCTAGAGAACATCTCGTGAAGTTGGCGGTTTGTTCCGCGACAGATTCGGCAGCGAGGCCCCGGGATGCTCACCCGCAAGCAGCACGAACTCCTGATGTTCATCCACGAGCGGATCAAGGAGTCCGGCGTGTCGCCCTCCTTTGACGAGATGAAGGAAGCGCTGGACCTGGCCTCCAAGTCGGGCATCCACCGGCTGATCACGGCGCTCGAGGAGCGCGGCTTCCTGCGCCGCCTGCCGCACCGGGCCCGGGCGCTGGAGGTCACCAAGCTGCCGCAGCAGGCCACGACGGCCGCGCCGGCCGGCGGGCGCCAGTCCTTCAAGCCCCAGGTGATCAAGGGCGACGGCCGGGGCCCCGCCGCCCCGCCGCCGATCGCCAACGACGTCCGCGAGGTCCCGCTGCTGGGTCGCATCGCCGCCGGCTCGCCGATCGAGGCGCTGCAGGTCGAGCGCGACAGGATGCTGGTCTCCGAGAGCATGCTCGGGGCCGGTGAGCACTATGTGCTGGAGGTCCAGGGCGACTCGATGATCGACGCCGGCATCCTGGACGGCGACTTCGTGTTGATCCGCAAGACCGACACCGCCCACAGCGGCGAGATCGTCGTCGCCCTGGTCGAGGGCGAGGAAGCCACCCTCAAGCGCCTGCGCAAGAAGGGCGTCAGCATCGCGCTTGAGGCGGCCAACCCGAAATACCCCACCCGCGTCTACGGCCCCGACCAGATCGAGGTCCAGGGCAAGCTGGTCGGGCTGATCCGGAAGTATCACTAGGCTTCAGGGACATCTGAGTTCGGAAGGGGCGCGGCGCAGGTCGCGCCCTTTTTCGTTGTAAGGCATTGCGTCCTTCGACACGGCGCTTCGCGCCTGCTCAGGATGACGTGCTTTTTCGACGTCATCCTGAGCAGCGGTCGCAGACCGCGTGTCGAACCCCGCACGGCGCGACATCCCTCAACGCGTCCACGGCCGATCCCCGCGCAGGTCATTGGCCCAGACCACCGCCCAGCCCTCCCCGCGCCGCCAGAGCTCCGCGGAGCCGCCGCGCGCGAAGTCGTCAGCGGCCAGCAGGAAGCTCCCCTCGCAGCCCGGGCCGGCGTACCCCGACCGCAGCACCACAAGACGGCCCGACGCGCACAGCTCGGCCAGCTCGGCGGGGCGCGGCGCTTTGCGGCCGGCCCAGACGGCGATGTCATCGTCGCCGGCGGGCAGGCAGGCGAAGCGGTCGCAGGCGAAGCGGGCGTCACGCACCGTTTCGGCATGCTCAGCGATGGCCAGGCCGCGTCGGCGGGCCCAGAGGTCGGCGGCGAAGCGGCGGGCCTCGGGCCGCAGCAGAATGGCCTCGCCGCCATCGCGGATCGCGACCGCAGCGCCGTCGGCGGCGATCCAGACATCGGGCGCCGCCGGGCGAGGCCACAGCAGCACGGCGGCGGCCAGCGGCGCGCCGAGCCAGCGCAGCGGTCCCTTCCACAGACAGAGCAGCATCACGCCCAGGAAGGCGATGGGCAGGGCCACGCCCGGCGCGCTGGCGACGGTGACCTGGGCGCCGGGCCGGCTCGCTGTCGCCTGCCCGACGGCGACCATGGCCTCGATCCCCCAGCCGGCCACCGCCAGGAAGGGTCCGCCCAGTCCCAGCGGCTCCAGCACCGCGCCGACGGCGAGGAACGGCATGATGACGAAGCTCGACAGCGGCGCGACCAGCAGGTTGGCGATCAGGCCGTAGCTGGCCACGCGGTTGAAGTGGTGCATGGCGAAAGGCCCTGTCGCCAGGCCCGCGACGAAGCTGGCGGCGATGGCGGCGCCCAGCCAGACGGCGGCGGCCTGGGGCGCGCGGATCCACCATGGGATGTCGATCTCCTTCACCGCCCGGGGCCAGGCCTCGGCCAGCGCCACCAGCGCCGCCGTCGCCGCGAACGACATCTGGAACCCCGGCGCGCAGGCCGCTTCAGGCTGGGCGGCGAGAATGACCAGGGCGGCGATCGCCAGGGTGCGCAGGCTGATGGCCTGGCGGTCGACGAGGATGGCCAGAAAGGCCGCCGCGGCCGTGACCGCCGCCCGCTCGGCCGGCGGCGGCGCGCCGGAGATGACCAGATAGCCGCCGACCGCGACCAGTCCGGCCACGGCCGCGACCTTCTTGCCGCTGACCCGCAGGGCCAGCCAGGGCCAGACAGCGACCAGCAGGCGCACCCCGGCGAACACGAAGCCGCCGACAATGGCCATGTGCAGCCCGCTGATCGACAGGATGTGGGCGAGACCGGACGCGCGCATCGCCTCGGTCTGCTCCGGCGGAATCCAGGCCTCATGGCCGGTGACCATGGCCGCCCCGATGCCGCCGCTGGCCGGGCCCATCCGCGCGACGATCTGTTCGGCCAGCTGCCAGCGCACCGCGTTGACGGCCATGACGAGCCTCAGACGCCAGGGCGCCCTCGGCAGATCGGCCTCCGAGGCCTCCCCCAGCGTGAAACCGACTCCGCCGACGCGATTGAACCAGGCGTCGCGGGCGAAGTCATAGGCGCCTGGGCTGGCCGGGGCCGGCGGCGGCCCGATCATGGCGCGGAGCCGAATCGCGGTTCCCGGCGCCACGGGGGGCTGGTCTCGCAACGTGACCCGCACCCGGACCGGCGTCGCGTCCGGCGCCAGGCCCTGGATGGCTGTCGGCGCGATCAGCAGGCGCAGGCCCGAGGCGCCGGGGCTGGCCACGTCGACGACCCAGCCCTCGACGATTCGCGCCCGCTGCTCGGCCGGCGCGACCGGCGCGGCGACCTGCAGCGTCCGGATACGTCCTGACAGAAAACCGGCCGCGGTGAAGGCCAGCAGCGCCGCGACCACCAGTACGCCCGCCCGGCCCAGCCGCCTTGCCGCGGCCACCGCCGCCACGGCGGCCAGCATCAGCACCGCCGCCACAGGCGTGGCGGGTTCGACCCTCAGCGTCATGTAGCCGGCGCATCCGAGGCCAAAAGCCACCGGCGCCCACAGCGTCCAGCG
>JBIKTU010000019.1:0-11269 GCA_044347965.1 Caulobacter sp. | reverse complement strand
GGCCACGACTCTGCAAGTCCGGGCGCTTGCTGGCCTGAGAGGATACGATGAAGGTTCACCTCGGACGACTTCACGTCGCGCTGCTCTCCGGCGTAGCCCTCGCCGCTGTCTCCAGCGGGTTCGCCGAGGCGAGCGAGTCCAATGAGGCTCGGATCGCGCGCCTCGAGGCCGCCCTGGCCGAACTGCAGGGCGAGCTTCGGGAGTTGAAGGCCGCCTCCGCCGCCTCCAGGGCCGAGGTCCGCCCCGACGCCGTCCCTCCGCCCCCCCCGCCGCCCGTCGCGCCGCCCGCTGTGACCGCAAGCCTCGACAACGGCCGCCCGACCCTCTCCACCAGCGACGGACAGTTCAGCGCCAGCATCCGCGCCCTGATGCAGCTCGATGGCGCGATCCATGACCAGGACGATGCCGGACCGTTGGCCACCGACTTCCGACGGGGCTCCTTCGACGACGCGGCCGAGAACGACCGGGCCCGTGATCTGGGGAATGGTTTCAACTTCCGTCGTCTCCGCATCGGGGTCGAAGGCAAGGCGTTCGGCGATTTCCAGTACAACTTCACCTACGAGTTCGGAGGCTCCGGGAACGAGGACAGCGGTACGGTCAACGCCGCCTGGGTTCAGTATGGCGGCCTCGGCTTCGCTCGCCTGCGGTTCGGGGCTTTCGCGCCAACCACAAGCCTGGGCGACGCGGTGTCGGCCTCCGGCTCCGTCTTCGTCGAGCGGCCCTCCGTAGTCGAGGTCGTGCGCGCGCTGGCCGGCGCTGACACCCGAAAGGGCGCCGGGCTGTTTGCCGGGGGCGAGCGCTGGACCCTGGGCGGCACGGTCACCGGAAATCTGACCGGGGTGCAGACCCATGACGAGCAGCTTGGCTTCGTGGGTCGGGCGACCGTCGTGCCCTACAGGGTCGACGGCAGCCTGATCCACCTCGGCTTCAACGCCAACCTGATCATCGATCCTGCCACCACCGGTCCCGATGTTCCTGGCGGGGCGCCCTCGCCGATCCGGCTTCGGGAACGGCCGGAACTGCGCGTTGATTCCACCCGGCTCGTCGACACCGACCACATCGACGCCGACGGCGTCACCGCTCTGGGCCTCGAGTTCGGCGCTCAGCACAACGCCTTCTATGTGCAGGCCGAGTACTTCGACATCGCGGTCGAGCGCCGCGCCAGTCTTCTGCCGGATCCTCGATTCTCCGGCTGGTACCTCCAGGGCAGCTGGGTCCTGACGGGCGAGCGCCGCGTCTACAACGCCGGCGCCGCGGGCTTCGAAAGTCCAAGGCCCGCGAGGATCTTCAGTCTGGAGAAGGGGAACTGGGGCGCCTGGGAGCTGGCCATGCGTTACTCGGTGCTGGACCTGAACTACCGCGAGAACGATCTGCCGACGCTGGGATCGATCCGGGGAGGCGAACAGGAAATCCTCTCGGTGGGCCTCAACTGGTACCTCAACCCGGCCGTTTCGATGCAGTTCTCCTACCGCAACGTTTCGGTCGACCGCACCTCGCCGGGAGGAGCGGCGTTCGGCGCCGGCGCGACCCCCGCGCTGGGCGTGCAGGTCGGTCAGGACCTCAACATCTATTCGCTGCGGACCCAGTACGCCTTCTGACGCGGCTCCAGGGGGCTCGGATGTTCAGGGCCGCTTAACCACGTCCTCTAACGTCGCCTCAATCGCGGCCGTGCAGGGTGGTCGCATGACCGCTTTCGCCCACGCCTTCGCCACGACCCGCGTCCGCCTGCTGGGCGGCGTCGTCGATCCCATCACGCCCGGCGAGATGCTGGCGGCGACAGAGGCCTTCGTGGCCGGCGGCGGCACGGCGGTCATCGCCAATCACAATTCCCACAGTCTGTTCCTGCTCCGACGCACGCCGGCGCTGCGGGCCTTCTTCGATGACGCCGATCTGGTGCAGATTGACAGCAAGCCGATGATCCTCTGGGCCCGGCTCATGGGCCTGCCGGTCGGCGGCGAGCACCGCTCGACCTATCTCGACTGGCGCGATGACTTCTGGGCCACGGTGCGGGATCGTGGCTGGCGGGTGTTCCATGTCGGCGGCGCGCCGGGCGTGGGCGAGCGGGCGGCGGCGACGATCCGCAAGGCCTTCCCGGGCGTGCATCTGGCCGAGCACTGCGGCTACTTCGACGTCGATCCGATGAGCGCCGAGAGCGTCGCCCTGCGCCATGACATCGCCGCCTTCGATCCCGACATCATCCTGGTCGGCATGGGCATGCCGCGCCAGGAACAGTGGATCGCCGCCAATCGCGATCTGATCGGCCGGGGAGTGTTTTTCCCGGTCGGCGCCGCCTTCGACTATGAGGCCGGGGTCCAGGACGCCGCCCCGCGCTGGACGGGCCGGGTCGGGCTGGAGTGGCTGTTCCGGCTGCTGTCACAGCCCCGCCGCCTGGCCTTCCGCTATCTGGTCGAGCCCTGGTTCCTGGCCCCGGCCGCCTTCGCGGACATCGGGGCGCGGCTGGCGCGACGGTAGCGCAAGGACCCCCTACGTCTTCAGCCGCCAACCCGTCCGGAAGATCCACCACACCGCGGCGAGACATACCGCCAGGAAGCCGGCCGTCGCCGCCAGGCTGACGCCGACGTTGACGTCAGACACGCCGAAGAAGGCCCAGCGGAAGCCGCTGACCAGATAGACCACCGGGTTGAACAGGGTGATCTTCTGCCAGAGCGGTGGCAGCATGCTGATCGAATAGAAGCTGCCGCCCAGAAAGGTCAGCGGCGTGATGATCAGCATCGGCACGATGTTGAGCTTCTCCCAGCCGTCCGCCCACACGCCCAGGATGAAGCCGAACAGGCTGAAGGTGACGGCGGTCAGCACCAGGAAACCGATCATCCAGACCGGGTGGGCGATCTCGAACGGCACGAACAGCCGCGCGGTGGCCAGGATGATCAGACCGAGGATCACCGACTTGCTGGCGGCCGCGCCGACGTAACCGAGCACGGTCTCGAACGCCGAGACGGGCGCCGACAACAGCTCGTAGATCGTGCCGGCCCACTTGGGCATGTAGATGCCGAACGACCCGTTCGAGACGCTCTCGGTCAGGATCGACAGCATGATCAGACCGGGCACGATGAAGGCGGCGTAGGCCACCCCGTCGATGCTGGCCATGCGCGAGCCGATCGCCGCTCCGAAGACGATGAAATAGAGCGAGGTCGAGATGACCGGCGCGGCGATGCTCTGGGTCATCGTCCGGAACCAGCGCGCCATCTCGAAACTGTAGATCGCCTTGACCGCATGCAGGTTCATTGGGGCTCCCTCACCAGGCTGACGAAGATGTCCTCCAGGGAGCTCTCCTCGGTGTTCAGGTCGCTGAAGTCCACGCCGGCGTCGTGCAGACGCCGCAGCAGGTCGGCGATTCGGCTGTCCTCGCTCCGGGTGTCGAAGCCGTAGACCAGCCTGTGGCCGTCGGCGGCCAGTTCGAGCGCGAAGCCCTCCAGCCCCGCCGGAATCGCGGCCAGCGGCTCGCGCAGCTGGATGGTCAGGCTCTTGCGGCCCAGCTTGCGCATCAGGACGTCCTTGTCCTCGACCAGGATGATCTCGCCCTTGCGGATCACCCCGATGCGGTCGGCCATCTCCTCGGCTTCCTCGATGTAGTGGGTTGTCAGGATGATGGTCACCCCGCTCTCGCGCAGGTTTCGCACCATCTCCCACATGTCGCGGCGCAGCTCGACGTCGACGCCGGCGGTCGGCTCGTCGAGGAACAGGATCGTCGGTTCGTGGCTCAGCGCCTTGGCGATCATCACCCGGCGCTTCATGCCGCCCGAGAGCGTCATGATCTTCGCGTCCTTCTTGTCCCACAGGGAGAGGTCGCGCAGCACCTTCTCGAGGTAGGCGTTGTCGGGCGCCTTGCCGAACAGGCCGCGGCTGAACTTCACCGTCGCCCAGACCGTTTCGAATGCGTCGGTGTTCAGCTCCTGCGGCACCAGGCCGATGGCCGAGCGAGCGGCGCGATAGTCCCTGCGGATGTCGTGACCGTCGGCCAGGACCGTGCCGGTCGAGCCGTTGACGATGCCGCAGATGATGCTGATCAGCGTCGTCTTGCCGGCGCCGTTCGGGCCGAGCAGGGCGAAGATCTCGCCGCGGCGGATCTCCAGGTCGACGCGTTTGAGCGCCTCCAGGCCGCCGGCGTAGGTCTTGGAGAGACCTTCAACGGATATGATGGATTCCACGCTGTTCCCCGGATGCCTGGCGCGGCCTCGGCGATCCCGCCGGGAGTCAGCCGCTCGCCGAAGCCGGACAGATGGAGGAGGGGTGCGGGCGAAGCAAGGGTGAACGGCGCTATCGGGGACCGAGCAAGAATCCCGGGGCGAGGGTCCGCTGATTATCGTATCACGGAGGCTGGCGCCGAGGCCGGCGCGACAGTGCGGAGAATTCCATGCGGTTCATGTTGCTCATGCTTCCCGCCGGCTACGAGTCGGCCGGGCCGGATCTGGACCTGCCGGTTGATCGCGTCGAGGCCATGATGGCCTACAACCAGGCGCTCCAGGACGCCGGCGTGTTGCAGGCGCTGGAAGGGCTCCACCCGCCGTCGACCGGCCGCCGGGTGTCCTTCGCCACGGGCAAGCCGGTGGTCACCGACGGTCCGTTCGCCGAGGCCGGAGAGGTGCTGGGCGGGTTCTGGATCATCGACGTCGCGTCGCTGGATGAGGCCACCGACTGGGCGGCGCGCTGCCCGGCGGCGGAGAACGAAACCATCGAGGTCCGCCGTATCCAGGCCATGGAAGATTTCGAGCCGGAGGTGCAGGCCATCGCCGAGACCTTCGACGGCCCAGGCTCCAGCGGCTGGACGCGGTAAGGCCGCGTCAGGCCGGGCCGTGTTGTGAAAGACAAGGCTGTGCCCGAAAGCCGCCCTCGCCTGGAGCAGGTTTTGCAACAACCCGATCCGGGCACAATGCCATGAACGATCGTAAACCCTGAATACTTTCGCCCGGCCTTATGGCGACCCAGGACAACTCAAATAAAACTTTCTTTAACTGCCATCGAAAACGAAATCAAAACTCTACCCCCGTAGAAACGTCTCCTCATTTCCAGGGGGATCGGATGAAGCGCGGGATTTTTTTTGCGGCGGTTTTCTCGGCTGGCATCGCCACTCCGCTCGCGGCGCTGGGCCAGACGGTTTTCCCGGCGACGAACCCCAACGCCGCTGAATGGGCCCTCATCAAGCTGACGCCCAACATCGTCGCCAGCGCCAAGGGCGGCTCGGGTGTCCTCGTCGGCCTCTACGACGGCCGCGCCGATTGCCGGAACAGGGACCTTGCCGGCCGCTGCAACAATCTGCTGCTCAGCACCGGCATCTATTCGTCCTACGACAATCACGGCTCCCACACGGCCGGAACAATCGCCGGCGCCCGCTTTGGAGCGGCCACCGGGGTCACGATCGTCAACTATGCGGTGTTTGACAGCCGAGGCTACGTCGCCAGTGGCGGCGGTCTGACCTCGGCGTGGCTGGACGCCGCCAGCCGCAAGGCCAGCATCGCCAGCATGAGCTTCGGCTGCGCGCGAATGGCCTTGTGCTTCTCCGCCTCGGAAGTCAGGGCCATGGCCGGCTCCGCCCTTTCGGGGACGCTCTTCGTGAAGGCCGCGGGTAACGACGGCGCCATCCTCGGCAGGGAGATGATCCCCGTCACCGCCACAGAGGCAAGGACGGCGCTCGGTCGGTTGCTTCTGGTTGGGCCTTCGCGTTCGACAGGAACGATCTCCGCCTTCTCCAACCGGCCAGGCGAGGGCTGTCTGATGCCGAGCGGCGCCACGGCTTGCGCGGAGGACATGAAGTGGAAGCACCGCTTCATCGTCGCGCCGGGCGAGATGATCTACGCGACCTTGCCCAACAACGCCTACGGCTACATGTCCGGAACCAGCATGGCGACGCCCGTCGTGGCGGCGGCCGCGGCCTTGATCGAGGCGCGATGGCCCCGGCTGAAGTCCAGCCCGGCGTCGGTGGCCAACATCCTGCTCAACTCCGCAACCGACCTCGGTGCGAAAGGAGTCGATCCTGTCTACGGCAGAGGACTGCTGAACGTCGAGCGGGCGTTCCAGAGCGCTGGAACCACAGCTATCGTCGCACCCAACGGCACGCAGGTCATCGTATCCGGCGGGTCGATGACCGGCTCCTCGGTGATGGGCAAGACGGCGACCTCGCTGTCTGGCGTCACGGCGTTTGATTCCTACGGACGCGACTACGCCCTTGGCGAACTCAGCAACTTCGGGGTTCGGGCGACGCCGCAGGATCCGGGCACGGGCCGCGCTTCGGCGATCGACATGGGAGGCCAGGAAGGCTGGTCGAAAAGCTTCTTCTCCGGCCCGGCGTCCCCGACCGCCTACTTCGGCTTCGGACCGCGCGCGGCGCTCGGCAGCGGGCGGATCGCGACGGACCGGACCTTGCGAGCCGGCCTCGATGCGCCGGTCGGCGAGGCGGTGGTCGCATTCCGCCTCACCGGGGCTACGGACACCCGCTCGGACTTCGCTTCGGATCCCGGCCTTAGCCCTCTGAGCTTCTTCGCCTCGTCGGACCTGCTTGGGCGCTCGGCGCTGACCGGCGTGAGTCTGCCCTTCGACAGCGGCGGACGGCTTGTCGTCTTCGCCGCCAGGTCCCTGGACGGGAGTCCCGCCATCGGGATGGAGCAGGGCGACCGGCTTGATGCCCGGCCTCAGGAGGCGGACATCAACCTGCGTGTTGAAATGGATCGCTCCCCCTTGCAGCAGTCCGCCGTAGGGGTTGGATACTGGGCCCGGCCCGACAGCCGCACAGTCGTTGGCGTCAGCCTCTCGAGCATGGTCCAGCGCCACGGCTACTACGATCTCGCCTCCGACCTCTCGAGCTTCGACGCACCGGTTGTGCTCAACAGCCTGGGCCTGGCGGCCAGTCGCACGTTTGGCGTCTGGGAGGTCTATGGCGCGGCTGAAACCACCGCGATCTCGGCCGCCGAAAAGCGGGGACCAATCGGCTTTTCCGACAGCCTCCTTGTCTCCGGCGAGATCGGCGCCCGCATTACCCGGTCCGGACTGGGCAAGGGCGATCTGCGTGACAGCCTCGCCCTGTCGCTGCGGGCCACCCCGCAGGCCGTTTCGGGTCGCCTGGACCTTGAATACCTGACCCCGACCGCCGACGGACTGGACACCGAAGTTGTCAGTCGCCAGGTCGCGCTCTCCGACATCACGCGGCGTCCGGTCCGCATCGAGGCCAGCTATACCCTCGGCGATGGCGGGACCTGGTCTACCCGCCTTCGGGGCGGGGCCGACATATCGGGCGGCAGCGACTACCGGCTGGCGGCAGAAGCCCGGTTGAGCTTCTGAGCGGCCCCGGTTCCGGCGGATGGACGCGGTCTGGTCAGGCCGGGCCGCGTCTCTGAAAGGTTCGACGGGTCTCAAGCAGAACCCAGCTGCGCATCAGCAGCTCGCCGACATCGTAGGGCTTGAGCAGGACGTCCTTCGCCCCCAGGGCCAGCGCCCGCAGCCGGGAGGAAATGTTGGCGTCCGCGGTCAGGACCAGGATTGGCAGATAGTCGTCCGACGAGGTCAGACGCCTGAAACTCTCAAGAAGCTCATAGCCGTCGATGCCGGGCATCATCAGGTCCAGCAGCACCAGGTCGGGCGGCTCCGCCGCGAAGGCGTCCAGGGCTGTGTTCGCATCCAGGAACGTCCGCACCGACGTGATGCCTTCGCGCTGGAAGGCCTTTTCGACCAGGCTCAGGTTCGCCGGCTCATCATCGACGGCCAGTATGCGGGCATCGCGGAGCAAGGGGTCGTCGGGCAGCATCTTCATTGCGGCTTCCCGTCAGGGTGATGGGGCGCGTCCGCCGGCGGGTCCGGGAGCGGCAGGATCAGGGTGAAGGTCGTGCCCGGTCCGTCCAGGTTCGGCCGATGGACGATGTCGCAGTTCATGGCCAGGGCCAGGCCTCGCGAGAGCGCCAGACCCAGGCCTGAACCGTCCATCCCGCTCCAGCGATCCGCGCCCAGACGATCGAAGGGGGTGAACAGCCGGTGCGCGACGTCGGCGGCGATTCCCGGACCCTCATCCCTCACATTGACCCGCAAAGCGTCATCCGCCGCCTCCATCGAGACCTCGGTGACGCCGCCTGGCCGATTGTACTTCACGGCGTTGGACAACAGGTTCAGCAGGATCTGCAGGGTCGCGCGTCGATCGGCCAGGACCTCGCCGTCCGCCAACACCCCGGTGCGCAGCGCGATGCCGACGGACTGGGCCTGTGGCTCGGTCAAGGCGACCGCCTCACGGACAACAGCCTCAAGGTCGACCGGCATGATGGTCAGGGCCTGGCCGCCCGCCTCGATCCTGGCGATGTCCAGGACCTCGTCGATCATGCCGAGCAGGTGACGGCCGGCCCGGCTGATCTGGTCGACGGCGTGCCGCTGATCCGCGGTCAGCGTCTCCCGGTCCATATCCAGCAACTGGCCGAAGCCTAGAATGGTGGTCAGGGGCGTGCGCAGCTCATGGCTCATCCTCGACAGGAATTCGCTCTTGGCGCGGCTGGCCCGCTCGGCCTCCGCCCGGGCGGCCTTCAGCGCCTCCTCCGCCCGTCGGCGGTCGGTGATGTCCCGCGTGACCTTCGAGAAGCCGCGGAGCTCTCCGCGCTCGTCCCGGACAGCGGTGATCACGACGTTGGCCCAGAACTGGCTTCCGTCCCGGCGGACACGCCAGCCTTCGTCCTCGACCCGGCCGTCACGCAGGGCGATCTGAAGCAGGTGTTGCGGCGTCACGCTTCGCAACTCGCGCGGATAGAAGACCGAGAAGTGCTGTCCGAGAATGTCTTCGGCTGTCCAGCCCTTGATCCGCTGGGCGCCTTCGTTCCAGCTCGTTACCTGGCCTTCCGCGTCGAGGGCGAAGATGCCGTAGTCACGGACCCCCTCGATGACGCGGCGGTAGCGCTCCTCTCCCTCCCGCAGGGCCTGTTCACGGGTGCGCAGGAGCGTACTGGCCTCGACCAGCCTGCGGGCCAGACGCCCGATCTCGTCCCGGGCGTCATCCACGGTGCTGAGCGGCAATCCCCGCTCAAGCTGCTCGGCGTCCCGCTCGAGCGACCGCACCCGGCGCACGATCCCCGAGAACAGCAGCTGGACGGCGGCCAGGCTGCCGAGGAGGCCGATCAACGCCATGGCCACTGTCACGGCCAGGAAGCGCCGGCGTTCGGCGTCGGCCGTGGCGCGGCGGGCTTCCAGCAACGCGGCTTCGCGTCGCTGCATCGCCTCGATCTCGGCCCGAAGACCGTCCAGCACGGCCTTGTTGGCCACCAGCGCCTCGGCGATATCGCGCGCCGCCACGCCGTCGGGGCTTCCCGCGCCCGGCATCGCCGCGAGCTGGGCGAGGCCCTGACGCTTCTTGATCACCAGGACGTCGACCCGCGCCAGCCGGCTGATGACTTCCTCGTCGCGCACGGAGCGCTTGATGCGGTCCAGGGTTGCGGGCAGGAGCGCCTCCGCCTTCCGGTAGGGGTCGAGGAACTCCTCCCGCCCGGTCAGACGGTAGCCGCGGACGCCGCTCGCCGCTTCCGCCAGCAGCGCGTGCACCTCGTGGATGTCGCGCTGGATCGCGAAGGTCCGGCGGACTGCCTCCTCGGCCTCGACCTCGGCCTGGCTGGACAGATGCAAGGCCGCCACGCCGGTCAGCAGGATGACCAGCGGCATGGCGACGACGACAAGCCCCTTCGCCGCCAGGCCCGTATCCGCCCAACGGGTGGCCACACCGCGCCAGAGTCCCGGCCGCCTCATCGGTTCGCTCGCGTGGCGAGGACGGCGGCCTGCGTCCGGTCAGCAACGCCCAGCTTCGCGATGACCTTTTCGACATGGGCCTTGACCGTGCCAGGGCCGATGCCGAGTTCGCGCGCGATGGCCTTGTTGGTGAGGCCCAGGGCGATCCGGTCGAGCACCTCGCGCTCGCGCGGCGTCAGGCGCGCGAGGTCATCCTCGCGGGAGTCCAGCCGGCTCTCGAGCGCCTTGCGCAGCAGCACCGCCGGCATCGCAGTACGTCCGGCGCAGACGCTGCGGATGGCGTCGAGCAACTCCACGCGCGCGGCGTCCTTCATCACGAAGCCCGTGGCGCCGGCCGCGAGGGCGCTGCGGACATATTCGGCGGAGTCGTGGAGGGTCAGGATGAGCACGCGCGCATGTCCGCCCGCAACGATCACCCCGGCGGCCTCCAGACCGTTCATGCCGGCGCCGAAGCGGACGTCGAGAACGGCGAGATCAATGTCACCCTTCGCGGCCCGGGCGATGGCGGCCTCCGCCGTCGAGACCTCGGCGACGACCTCCAGATCCGGTTCGCGATCGATCACCGCCCTGAGGCCTGCGCGGGTCAGCTCGTGATCATCCGCGATCAGCACCCGCACGGTCATGTTCCGGTTACGGGAACCACGGCCCGGATCCGGAAGCCGTCGCCCAGAGGCCCGGCTTCCAGTCGCCCGGCCACGGCCGCCAGCCGTTCCCGCATGATCTCGAGCCCGAACCGTGTCCCCGACGGCGTCTCGTCGCCGCGGCCATGGCCGCCCGCGCTGTCGATGGTCAGGATCATCGCGCCCGCCGCTTCATCGACGACCAGGTCCAGGTCGACCGCCGAGCCCGCCGCATGCTTGGCCGCGTTGTTGAGCCCTTCCTGACCGACCCGGAAGATGAGGGTCTCCAGCCAGTCCGGCAGGCGCTGTATGTTGCGGGTGCGGATGGCGACCGTATGGCCGCCCGCCTCCAGCCGGCGCGCCTCCTCGCGGAGGGCGGCGACGACCCCGAGGTCGTCCAGCGCCGTGGGCCTCAGTCCGGCGATCAGCCGGCGCAGATCGCTGACGGTCAGCCGGGCGATGTCGATCAGCCCGCCCACCTCCGCCGACAGCCGCGCCTGCCCGTCCGCCGGCAGGTCCAGCTGCAGAAGCTCGAGACGGCGGTGAAGCGCGGCGATCTGCTGGGCGACGCCGTCGTGCAGGTCCGCGGAAATCGCGCGTCTTTCAAGTTCCTGGCCGCGCACCACCTCCGACAGGACCTCCTCAAGCTGCCGTTCGCGCTGGGCGAGCCGCGCCAGCAGGTCTTCCCGGTTCCGCTGCTCCAGCGCGATGATCAGCCTGGCCTCGATCATCTCGATCAGAAGACGCAGCGCCTCGGCGTCCTCCTCCGAGTCGAGGGCTTCCGCGTTGAGGCGCGAGCGAAATTCAAGCCTCCGGCCTGTTTCTCCCCGCGCCGAAAGGGCGTCGAGCGGAATGAGCATGGCGTCCGGCGGCGAGGCGTCGTCCTGTCGGCGGAGGGCGCCTTCGGCGAATCCCGCGAACAGGGC
>JBIKTU010000340.1:0-3259 GCA_044347965.1 Caulobacter sp. | reverse complement strand
CCAGAGGAAGACGTTCTTGGCGGTCTGCTGGCTGATGGTCGAGCCGCCCTTGACCCGACCGCCGCGCTGGTTGTTCTTCCAGGCCTTTTCCATGGCCTCGAAGTCGAAGCCGTTGTGCTCGCAGAAGCGGGAGTCCTCGGCGGCGATGGCGGCCTGGACCAGAGCCGGCGACATGCGGTCCAGCGAGCGCCAGCGGTAGTCCCAGCCCTTTCCCTCGAAGACGCGCTGCACCATCAGGATGGTGAAGGGCGGCGGGACGAAGCGGTAGAACAGGGTCAGACCGACCGGGGCGACGACCACCAGCAGGAAGGCCGCCAGCGCCAGCCGCCGGATCAGCCGCCACGGACCTTGGGTGCCTTTCGGGTTCAAGCGCCGCTCCCCTTGCCTTGACGTGGCGGACGGATGGTAACCCCATGTCGCCCAAACCGTCGCCGAGCGAAAGAGCCATGAACGTCACAGAAGCCGTTGATCGCCGCGTCTCCGTCCGCGCCTTCAAGCCCGATCCGGTGCCCGGCGCCCTGGTTCGCGAGATCCTCGAGGCCGCCCATCGCGCCCCGTCCGGCGGCAACCTGCAGCCCTGGCGCGTCCACGCCCTGGCCGGCGAACCGCTGGAGGCGTTGAAGGCGAAGGTGGCGGCCAACCTCGGCGGCGAGACGCCGGAATACGACGTCTATCCCGACAATCTCTGGGACCCGTTCCGCACCCGCCGCTTCGAGTGCGGCGAGGACCTCTACGCCACCCTCGGCATCCCGCGCGAGGACAAGCCCGCCCGCCTGCAGCAGCTGTTCAAGAACACCCAGTTCTTCGGCGCTCCGGTCGGCCTGTTCTTCAGTCTGGATCGCAAGCTCGGCAAGCCGCAGTGGGCCGATGTCGGCATGTACATGCAGACGGTGATGCTGCTGGCCGTCGAGCGGGGCCTGGCCACCTGCGCCCAGGAGTTCTGGGCCCGCTACCCGAAGACCGTGGCCGAACATGTCGGCCTGCCAGAAGACCACATGCTGTTCAGCGGGATGGCGCTCGGCTGGGCCGACGAAACGGCGCCGATCAACAGCCTGCGCACCCGGCGGGATCCGTTTGATGTTTGGTGCAGCATGGATGGGTTCGAGTAGGCACTTCCTCCCGGTGAACGGGGAGGAAGTCCTAGTGGCGCTCCACCACGCCCGCCGCGCCGTCTTCGTCGCCCCAGGCCACCCGGCGGCCGTCGGCGGTGATGGCCAGGGCGGAGATGGCCGCGCCCTTCTCGGCCTTCAGCGTATCCATCTTCCCGCTCTTGAGGTCCGCGACCCAGACACGGCCATCGTCGAGGCCGGCGGCCAGCAGGGACAGCTTCGGCGTCGCCGCCACGCGGACGACCAGCGCGCTCTGGTCAAAGCCGATCTCGGCCGCCTCCTTGCCCATCGGGCCCGTAGCGCCGCTGAACGGCCAGACCACCGCGCCGTTGGCGCCCGAGGTCGCCAGCATCACGCCGCCTGACAGGAAGGCCATGCTCTTCACCTTGGCCGGATAGCCGCCCATCCGCATGTTCTTGCCGTCGGCCACGGTCCAGCCATGCAGGCTGTTCTCCTGCATGGCGCTCATCAGGAACTTGCCGTCGGGGCTGAAGACGACAAGCGAGTGGGCGCCGGCCCATTTCAGCAGGCTCGGCTTCTGTTCGGCGATGCGGGCGTACCACAGCGCCGCCCCGCCGTAGGTGGCCGTGGCGATTCGCCGGCCCTTGGGGTCGAAGGCGACGTCGGAAACCGACTTCTCGTGGGTGAACACCCGGGTGAAGGTCTCGTCCTGACTGTCGCGCACATGCAGGTCGCGACCTGCAGCGAAGGCGATGAGGCCCGATTCGGCCGAGGCGGCGACGGCGTCGATCCAGCGACCCTTGACCTCGGCGACCAGGGTGGCGGCGATCTCGTCGCCGTCCAGGCGGGTCCAGACGACGCGGCCGTCGTCGCCCCCGGTCAGGATTCCGTCGCCCGATGGATGGCCGCAGGCGGCCAGAATCGCGCCGCCGTGGGCCTCGACCGTAACGAAGCCGCCGGCCGCCACGGCCCTCACCGTGCCGTCTCCGAGGGCGAACAATGTTCGCCCCGAACGGTCGAACAGCGCGGAAGTCACATAGGCGTCGAAATCGAAGGTCATGGTCCCGGCGTTTACCGCGCGGGAACAGCTTTTGCCCAGTGTGTAGCCGAATTCGCGTTCGACGAGAGTCGGGCTTTACAAGCGGCGCCATCCGCGCAATGGGTGGCCCGAATGATTAGCTGGCGTATCGGAAGCGCCGGCCTGATGGGAGTGTCCGAATGGGTGCGAAACTCGGCGGCGGTGGCGGCAAGAAATACGACCTTGGCCAAAACAGCGAAATCAATGTGACGCCCTTCGTGGACGTCATGCTCGTGCTGCTCATCATCTTCATGGTCGCCGCGCCTATGGCGACGGTGTCGATCGCCCTGGACCTGCCGCCGGCCATTCCGCCTGACGCCAACCAGCCCAAGCCGAAGGAACCGACCTTCATCTCCATCCAGGAGTCGGGCGCGATCTTCATTGCCGAGAAGCAGACCAGCCTCGAGAACCTGATCCCGGACATCAACGACGCGATGACCGCCAAGGGCGTCACCGGCAACCTGACGGAAGAGCGCGTCTTCGTCCGCGCCGACGCCAATGTGATGTACGAGCAGTTCATGGCCGTGCTGAACGTCCTGCAGGCCAACGGCTACTACAAGCTCGGCCTGATCAACGAAGACATCGAGTAGTCTTCGGCCTCAGCCAGAAACGCGAAAGGGCCGGTGGAAACACCGGCCCTTTTTCTGTTCTCCCTCCCCCTTGTGGGGAGGGACAGGCCGCGAAGCGGCCAGGGTGGGGCAAGTAGGGGCCAATCACCTCGCCTCGTGGGTAGCGTCCTGCTTCCCCACCCGGTCCGTCTCCGCCGGACCACCCTCCCCATGAAGGGGAGGGAAATCTAAGCCACACACCCCTCGAAGCCGGCCTTCAGAGCCGCCTCGTCCAGATCGCGGCCGATGAAGACCATGCGGCTGTAGCGGTTGTCGGCGTCGGTCCAGGGGCGCTGGTAGTCGCCCTCCAGGATCATGTGCACGGCCTGGAAGACCAGCCGGCGGTCATCGCCCTTGATGTCGAGGATGCCCTTGGCGCGCAGGATGTCGGGGCCCTTGTCCTGCAGCAGGGCGTTCAGCCAGTTCGTGACCTTGATGCCGTCCAGCGGCCTGTGCGAGGTCAGCGAGATCCCGCGGATGCCGGCCTCGGCCGCATGGTCGTG
>JBIKTU010000018.1:0-11277 GCA_044347965.1 Caulobacter sp. | reverse complement strand
AGATCCTGGCCTTCATGGACGTCTTCCCCCAGGCGAAGGGGCATGTCCTGGTCATCTCGAAGACCTCGAAGGCCCGCAACCTGCTCGAGGCCGAGCCCAAGGCCCTGGGCCGCATCATCGGCGGGGTACAGAAGGTGGCGCGGGCGGTGAAGGCGGCGCTCAAGCCCGACGGCATCGTGGTGACGCAGTTCAACGGCGCGCCCGCCGGCCAGACCGTGTTCCACCTGCATGTCCACATCATCCCGCGTTGGGAGGGTGTGGCGCTCGGCCGCCACGCCGGGGGCATGGCCGACGTCGAGGAACTCAAGGCCCTGGCGGTGCAGATTTCGGCGGCGCTGGAGCCTGCATGAACCGCGAGGCGTTCGCGGCGCTCTACGCGACTCTGCTCCCGACGCTCGAAGCTCTTGACGCGCCCTGGTCACTGATCGGCAGCGGCGCCCTGATGGCCGCCGGCGGGCCGATAGACGCCTGCGCGGACCTGGACCTGATGACCACGGCCTGGGGCGCGGAGACGCTGGAGGCGGTCTGGACCGCGCATCGTGATCGGGCCTATGCCCCCGACGTCGCCGCGCCGTTCCGCTCGCGCTTCTCGGCCTACGACTTTCCCGGCGGGCGGGTGGAGGTCATGGGCGACCTGACCCTTCGCGGCGATGGCGGCTGGATCCCCGTGGCCGTGCCGGACACGGAGATGGTGGAGTTCGCCGGCCTGCCGGTCCGGGTTCCCGTCTTGCCGGCCCAGGCCGCCCTGTTCCGGCGGTTCGGGCGGCCCAAGGATCTCGCCAAGGCCGCCCTTGTCGAGGCGATGCTGGCGCCAGGGGGGTGACGGTCAGCGCCGCGGGATGCCGTCCGCGATCGCCTCGGCCTGCGCGAACAGCGCCGGGTCGATGACCAGATCAACGGCGGCGGCGTTGTCGTCCAGCTGCGCGGGGCGGCTGGCGCCGACGATGGCCGAGGCCACGTTCGGCTCGCGCAGCACCCAGGCCAGCGCGAACTGGGCCAGGGTGCAGCCGGCCTCCGCGGCCAGCGGCTTCATCTGCTGAACCGCCTCCAGCACCTCGCGCCGCATCCAGCCGCCGATGGCGCCCGACATGCTGTCGCTGGCGGCGCGGGAGTCGGCGGGCGGGGCGCTGTCCGGGTCGTACTTGCCGCTCAGAACGCCCTGGGCCAGCGGCGACCAGACGATCTGCGAGACGCCGTTGGCGGCGCAGATCGGGATCACGGCCTTCTCGGGGCGCCGCCACAGGATCGAGTACTGCGGCTGGCTGGAGACGAACCGCTCGACGCCGGGAATGGCGAAGGCCGCCTCGATCTGCTCGGGCCCCCATTCGCTGAAGCCGATCCAGCGCGCCTTGCCGGCGCGAACGATCTCGCTCAACGCCTCCATGGTCTCTTCGAGCGGCGTGTCGGGGTCATATCGGTGGCACTGGTAGAGGTCGACGTAGTCGGTCCTCAGGCGCGTCAGGGAGGCGTCGATCTGCTTGTGCACCTGGGCGCGGGACAGGCCCTTGTCGCCGCCGCCCATGTCACCCCACAGCTTGGTCGCCAGAACGTAGCTGTCGCGCGGGCGGCCGGCGAGGGTCTCGCCCAGCACCGACTCGGCCGAGCCCCGGCCATAGACGTTGGCCGTGTCGATGAAGTTGATCCCCAGGTCGAAGGCGCGGTCCACGCAGGCCCGGGCGTTGTCAGCCTCGACCCCGACGCCGTAGGTCAGCCAGGAGCCGAGGGAGATTTCAGAGACGTTCAGGTCGCTCGCGCCGAGCATACGATACTTCATGGGACTCTCCGGAGGCTGGCCGACAGCATCGGGCGGAGCGGCCCCTGGGCGCAAGCCCGTTCGGCCGGACGATCAGGCGATGAGCCTGCCGATTCCCGTAGAAATGGCGAGGAGGACGGTCGTCCCGCCCAGCAGCGCCCAGCCCTGCTGGCGCATCCGCTCCATGATCCGGACCTCAAGCTCAAGCAGATCCGCCTTTGCGGCGAGGCGCAGCTCCGACAGGTCGGCCCGGGTCGCCATGTCGGCGATATCCTGCTTCGTGGCCATGTCGACGATGTCGGCTGTCCTGACCATGTCGACGATGTCGGCCTTCCGCACCATGTCTGCGATGTCGGCCGTCCTGACCATGTCGACGATGTCGGCTTTCCGCACCATGTCGACGATGTCAGCCGTCCTGACCATGTCGACGATGTCGGCCTTCCGCACCATGTCTGCGATGTCAGCCGTCCTGACCATGTCGACGATGTCAGCCTTCCTCACCATGTCGAAGATGTCGGCCTTGGTCGCCATCCCGGCGATGTCAGACTTCGTCGCCAGGTCGCTGATGTCCGGCGGCATGGCCGCGTGCTGGAACACCGACACCACCGCCTCGGCCATGCCTTCGGGCATGCCCGCTTCGCGAAGCTGCCTGGAAGCGCTGAGCGTGTCGAACGGGAAGGGCGTCATGGAAACAACCTAACCGGTTGTTCCCATTTCGTCCACTATTCCGCGAGCGCGGGCTCTTCGATCTCCGGGGCGCCCGGCGCGCGGGGCGTGGCGCGATCAACTTCGAACTCGAAGGCGATCTTGCCGTCCTTGAGCACGACCTTGACGTGGCCGCCCTTGGCCAGCTTGCCGAACAGGATGTCGTCGGCCAGCGGCTTCTTGATGTGCTCCTGGATGACGCGGGCCAGGGGCCGGGCGCCGTAGAGCTCGTCGAAGCCGTTCTTGGCCAGCCAGTCGGCCGCCTCGTCGCTGGTCTCGATGGTCACGTTGCGGTCGGCCAACTGGGCTTCCAGCTGCAGGACGAACTTCTGCACGACCTGGCGGATGATCTCCTGGGTCAGCGGCTTGAAGGCCACCACCGCGTCCAGGCGGTTGCGGAATTCCGGCGTGAAGATGCGCTTGATGGCCTCATCGCTCTCCCCGTCGGCCCGGCCGCGGCCAAAGCCGATGGTCTGGCGCTGGGCGTCGGCGGCGCCGGCGTTGGTGGTCATGATCAGGACCACATTGCGGAAGTCGACCTTCTTGCCGTTGCTGTCGGTCAGCTGGCCGTTGTCCATCACCTGCAGCAGGATGTTGTAGACGTCCTGGTGCGCCTTCTCGATCTCGTCGAGCAGGACAATGGCGTGCGGGTGCTGGTCGACGGCGTCGGTCAGCTGGCCGCCCTGGTCATAGCCGACGTAGCCCGGAGGGGCGCCGATCAGACGACTGACCGTGTGGCGCTCCATGTACTCGCTCATGTCGAAGCGCAGCAGCTCGATGCCGAGCGTGGAGGCCAGCTGACGGGCCGCCTCGGTCTTGCCCACGCCGGTCGGACCGCTGAACAGGTAGCAGCCGATCGGCTTGTTGGGATCGCGCAGGCCGGCCCGGGCCATCTTCATGGCGCTGGCCAGCTGGGCGATCGCCTCGTCCTGGCCGAACACGGCGCGTTCGAGGTCGCTCTGCAGTTCCTTCAGGGCTTCGGTGTCGGTCTTGGAGACCGATTTCGGCGGGATGCGGGCGATCTTGGCGACGACGGCTTCGATCTCCTTCACGCCGATGGTCTTCTTGCGCTTGCCTTCCGGCAGCAGCATCTGGCCGGCGCCCGCCTCGTCGATGACGTCGATCGCCTTGTCCGGCAGCTTGCGGTCGGTGATGTACTTCGCCGAGAGGTCGACGGCCGTCTTCAGGGCGTCGTTGGTGTACTTCAGCTTGTGAAATTCTTCGTAGTAGATCTTGAGTCCCTTGAGGATTTTCAGGGTGTCCTCGACCGTCGGCTCGTTCACGTCGATCTTCTGGAAGCGACGCACCAGGGCGCGATCCTTCTCGAAGTGCTGGCGGAACTCCTTGTAGGTGGTCGATCCCATGCAGCGCAGTGAACCGCTGGCCAGGGCCGGCTTGAGCAGGTTGGAGGCGTCCATCGCCCCGCCGCTGGTGGCGCCCGCGCCGATCACCGTGTGGATCTCGTCGATGAACAGGATGGCGTTGGGGTGGTTCTCCAGCTCCTTGACCACCTGCTTGATCCGCTCCTCGAAGTCGCCGCGGTAGCGGGTGCCGGCCAGCAGCGCGCCCATGTCGAGCGAGAAGATGGTCGCGCCCTCAAGCACTTCCGGCACCTGGTGGCGGACGATCTTCAGGGCCAGGCCCTCGGCGATGGCGGTCTTGCCCACGCCCGGGTCGCCGACGAGCAGCGGGTTGTTCTTGGTCCGGCGGCACAGGATCTGGATGCAGCGCTCGACCTCGTTCATCCGGCCGATGAGCGGATCAACCTTGCCCTGGCGGGCCTTCTCGTTGAGGTCGACGCAATAGGCCTCCAGGGCCTCGCCGCCGGTCTTGACGGCGGCCTTCTCCTCGTCGGCCTCGCCGGCGTTCGAGCCCTTGGCCTGTTTGGGCTCGGAGGCGCCGGCCTTCTTGGCGATGCCGTGGGCGATGTAGTTGACCGCGTCGTACCGCGTCATGTCCTGCTCCTGCAGGAAGTAGGCGGCGTGGCTCTCGCGCTCGGAGAAGACGGCGACCAGCACATTGGCGCCGGTGACCTCGTCGCGCCCGGAGGACTGGACGTGGATCACGGCGCGCTGGATCACGCGCTGGAAGCCGGCGGTTGGCTTGGCGTCCTCGCCATCCTCGACGATCAGGCTGCGCAGCTCTGTGTCGAGATAGCCGGTCAGGGTCTTCCTGATGGCCGCCAGGTCCACGTCGCAGGCGCTCATAACCCCCGCCGCGTCCTCGTCGTCCGTCAGGGACAGGAGCAGATGCTCCAGGGTCGCATACTCGTGCTTACGCTGGTTGGCGTAGGCCACGGCGCGGTGGAGGGTCTCTTCGAGATTGCGCGAAAACGAGGGCAAGCTGGGCTCCTCAATCCTTTTCCATAGTGCACTGTAGCGGATGCTGATGCCGGCGGGCGGAGTCGATCACCTGCGATACCTTGGTCTCCGCGACCTCGTAGGTGAAGACCCCACAGACGCCGACGCCATTCTGGTGCACGTGGAGCATGATGCGGGTCGCATCTTCGCGCGATTTGTTGAAAAAGCGCTCAAGCACGTACACGACGAATTCCATCGGCGTGTAGTCGTCGTTCAGCAGAAGCACGCGGTACAGGGAAGGCTTCGCGGTTTTCGGACGGGTCTGGGTGACCACCGCCGAACCCACGCCGTCCTGCCCGCCGCCTGACTTCTTTTCCGCCATGAACATCCATTCCCGGCGACCCGGGACAGGGCCGCCTACCAGACGATTAGATATGGAAACGCCGCCGCTTTGGAAGGGGCGACGGCCCGCTATGGGCTGCTTTGGCGCGCTCGTGATCACGATTCTCCGCTGGGGAGGGGTTCGACCGGGGCGCGGGCGGGCGGTTGCGGCCGATGGCGAGCCCGCGGACGCGCCGGCGCGAAGCTGCCGCCGGGGTGAGTCGCCTCACTCCTGATCCTCGCTCCGCAGGGCCCGGCCGGTCACCACCGCCGCCTTGCCGAATCGGGCGCGCAGGGCGTCGACGGCGGTTTCGCCGCGCAGCGCCCGGCGTTCATCGTCCGCGAAAAGGTCCGCGCCCGCCTCATCCGCCGGGGAGAAATCAGACAGGCCGGCGCCGATCAGCCGGTAGGCGGTCCCTGGCCGCTCGGCGGCCAGCAGCTCGCGCGCCACGCCGAACAGGGTCCGGGCGGTCTGGGTCGGCATGGCCAGGGTGCGGCGGCGGGTGACAATGCGGAAGTCGGGCGTCCGGAGCTTCAGATGCGCCACCCGCCCGGCGATGCCCTCGGCCCGAAGTTGCCGCGCGACCTTTTCGCACAGCGGCCAGAGGCGATCCTCCAGCGCCTCCACGGCGCTGAGGTCGTTGTTGAAGGTGGTCTCGGCGCTGATCGTCTTGCGCGCCTCGTTGGGGCTTACGGGGCGACTGTCCTGGCCCAGCGCCAGCCTGTGCAGCTGCAGGCCATGGGCGCCGAAGCGGTCGGCCAGATCCCTCAGGTCGGCCGCGGCGATGTCGCCGACCGTGCGGTAGCCGGCCTTCTCCAGGCTGGCGACCATGACCGGGCCGACCCCCGGCATGATGCCGACGGGCTTTCCGGCCAGGAACGAGACGGCCTCCGCTTCGCCGATCACCGAGAAGCCGCGCGGCTTGTCCAGATCGGACGCGATCTTGGCCAGGAACTTGTTGGGCGCCAGGCCTATGGAGACGGTCAGGCCGATCTCCGCCTCGATCTCCGCCTGCAGCCTGGCCAGTGTGACGGCCGGCGGCGCGCCGTGCAGGCGCTCGGTGCCCGACAGGTCCATCCAGGCCTCGTCCAGCGACAGGCCCTGCACCAGCGGGGTCAGGTCCCGGACCTTGCCGAAGATGCGCTTGCTCTCGGTGCGGTACTTCTGGAAGTCCGGCTTGAGGATCACCGCCTGGGGGCAGAGGCGCGTGGCCTTGAACATCGGCATGGCCGAGCGCACGCCGCTCATCCGGGCGATGTAGCAGCAGGTGGTCACCACGCCGCGCACCCCGCCGCCGACGATCACCGGGACATCGCGCAGTTCCGGCCGGTCGCGCTTTTCGACCGAGGCGTAGAAGGCGTCGCAGTCCAGGTGGGCCATGCCGAGCCTGGCCAGCTCCCCATGCCGGACGACACGCATCGAGCCGCAGGCCGGGCAGCGGCGCGGCTGGTCGTCTCCGGTCCGGAAGCAGTCGCGGCAGAGGGATTGCATGGGGGGCATCTTCTCCCTTCCTCCTCGATGGAGGAAGGGCCGGGGATGGTGGTGGAAGTTCGGCGTCCATCGAAAGCAGCGCGGGAGGCTCGGAGCCTCGCCGGACTCAACGGAACTTCAGCGGCCACACCACCACCCCTGCCCCTCCTCCATCGAGGAGGAGGGGTTAGTGGTCGGCCGGCCACAGCCAGGCCGCGCCGCGCACGCCCGAGGAGTCGCCGTACTTCGCCGGCACGATCGGCGTGGTGAACCGGTCGGTGAAGGCGTAGCGCGCCACAACGGGCGGGACGCGATCGTAAAGGGCCTCGACATTCGACATGCCGCCGCCCAGCACGATGACGTCCGGGTCGAGCAGGTTGCACATCGCCGCCAGCGCCCGGCCCAGCCGGTCGACGTAGCGATCAAGGCAGGCCTGCGCCGCCGCGTCCCCGGCCTTGACCCGCTCGACGATCGCCCGGCCGTCGGCCTTGAGACCCGTGCTGCGCTCATAGTCCTCGCAAAAGGCGGAGCCGGAGACCCAGGTTTCCAGGCAGTCGGTCCTCCCGCACCAGCATTTGTGGGCCTGATGCTCTTCCGGCGTCGGCCAGGGGAGGGGCCCATGGCCCCATTCGCCGGCGATGCCGTTGCGGCCCTGGAGCGCCTGTCCCCGCACCACCACGCCGCCGCCACATCCGGTGCCAAGGATGGCGCCGAACACGACGTTCGCCCCGGCCGCCGCACCGTCCACGGCCTCGGACAGCGCAAAGCAGTTGGCGTCGTTCTGCAGCCGGATCGGCCGGCCCAGCGCCGCCTCGACATCTTCCTTGAACGGGCGGTCGTTCATCCAGACGGAGTTGGCGTTCCGGATGCGTCCGGTCACGGGAGAAACCGAGCCGGGGATGCCCATGCCGACGGTGGCGTTCGCGGCGCCGGCCTCGCGCTCGGCTTCGCGCACCAGGTCCCGCACCGCCGCCACGGCCTCGCCATAGTCGCCGGGGTTGGGCGCGCGGACGCGGGCCAGGAAGGCGCCGTCAGGTCCGAACGCCGCCGCCTCGATCTTGGTCCCTCCGAAATCGACGCCGACGCGGATCACCGGACCGCCGCCTCCAGCGCCGGGCCGAGCGTCGCCCAGTCCTCGTGCAGGCCGTGGCGGTCCGGAGCGGTCGGCGCCAGCGGCCGCAGGCGGGCATCGGCGATGATCTGGAAGCGCTTTACGTCCGGTGCGGCCTCCGCCGACGAGTCGAGATTGGGCAGCAGATCGTCGATGAAACAGGCAGGGCCCGTCGTGCGCCGGCTCATCTCCAGGATGGTCGGACCCTTCAGCCCCGAATGCAGGATCATGGGGTAGTCGAAGCCGTGGGTGCTCAGCCAGCCGGTCCGCGACTCCAGCGCATGGGCCGGGGCGTTGGTCAGGATCACCACGCCGGCCTTGGTCGACAGGGTGGCCAGGGCGTCCGCGGCGCCGTCCACCGGATCGAGGTCGCCGGCGCCGTCTCGGAAGAAGTCATCGAACAGCGCCTTGCCGGTCGCGAAGTCCAGGCTTTCGGTTTCGCCGGGGCGGTAGATGTTCTGGAACAGCGCGAACCGGTCGATCCGCATCTCGTAGCCGTGGCGGCCGACATAACGCTCGAACCCCGCCATGAAGTGGGCCAGCACCTCGTCGACGTCGACGATCAGCAGCGGCGCGTCGGCGCGGATGGAGAGGTCGGTGAGGGTCAGGGGCTGGGGCAAGATCGGGTTAGCTCGGGTTTAAGGATATTCAGGGACTACTGCACCGGAGAAATCGCGGCGAGTCGCTTGTTTTCGCGTCGCATCAGATGTCTGGGGTTCAGGTCCGTAAATGGCCAAGAAGGTCCTCATCGTCGAGGATAACGAGCTCAATATGAAGCTCTTCCACGACCTGCTCGACGCGCAAGGGTACGAAACCCTTCAGACGCGCGAAGGGCTGCAGGCGCTCGCCATCGCGCGCGAGCACCGTCCCGACCTGATTCTCATGGATATCCAGCTGCCCGAGATCTCCGGTCTGGAGGTCACCAAATGGCTGAAGGAAGACGACGACCTGAACCATATTCCGGTCGTGGCCGTCACGGCCTTCGCGATGAAGGGCGACGAGGAGCGCATTCGCGAAGGCGGTTGCGAGGCCTACATTTCCAAGCCGATTTCGGTGGTGCACTTCCTCGACACCATCAAGCGGCTTCTGGACTAGGAGAGGGCAGGCGATGAGCGCGCGGATCCTGGTTGTCGACGACATAGAAGCCAACGTGAAGCTGCTCGAGGCCCGTCTGACGGCCGAGTACTACGAGGTGCTGACCGCCAGTGACGGGCCCACGGCCCTGGCGCTCGCCGCCTCCGAGAAGCCCGACATCGTCCTGCTCGACGTCATGATGCCCGGCATGGATGGCTTCGAGGTCTGCCGGCGGCTGAAGGACGACCCGATCACCCGTCACATCCCGGTGGTGCTGGTCACCGCCCTCGACGGCCGCTCCGACCGGATCACCGGCCTGGAAGCCGGCGCGGACGAGTTCCTGACCAAGCCGATCGACGACGTGATGCTGTTCGCCCGCGTCCGCAGCCTGACCCGCCTCAAGCAGGTGCTGGACGAACTGCGGGCCCGCGAGGCTTCGGGACGCCGGATCGGCGTGATCGCCGGCGCCGCCGCCCGGCTGGGCGGCTCGGGCGGGCGGGTGCTGGTCCTCGACGACAACGAACGTCAGGCCCAGCGGCTCATGGCCGAACTGTCGGTCGAGCACAGGCCGGTGGCCGAAACCGATCCGGACAAGGCGCACATGACGGCCAGGGGACCGGTGGACCTGATCGTGGTCAACGCCACGGCGCGGGGCTTCGACGGCCTCCGCTTCGCCGCCAACATCCGCTCCGACGAGGCGACCCGTCACCTGCCGATCCTGGCCATTGTCGACTCCGACGAGCGCCACCGCCTGGTCAAGGCGCTGGAGATCGGCGTCAACGACATCCTGACCAAGCCGATCGACCCGCAGGAAATGGCCGCCCGGGCCCGGACACAGATCCGCCGCAAGCGCTACACCGACTTCCTGCGCGACAATCTCGATCACTCGCTCGAGCTGGCGGTCACCGACCAGCTCACCGGCCTGCACAACCGTCGCTACATGGAGGGCCAGCTCGGCGCCCTGGTGAAGCGTGCGATGCATGGCGGCGATCCGGTGTCCGCCCTGATGATCGACATCGATCACTTCAAGAAGATCAACGACAACTTCGGCCACGACATCGGCGATGAGGTGCTGCGCGAGTTCGCGGTCCGCCTGGCGTCGAACGTCCGGGCCATCGATCTGCCCTGCCGCTTTGGCGGCGAGGAGTTCACGGTGATCATGCCCGGCGCCCGACTGCAGGACGCCGAACGGGTCGCCGAACGGATCCGGCTGCATGTGGCCGGTTCGCCCTTCCGGGTCGCCGGCGGCGGAGAACTGCTCACGGTGACGATCTCGATCGGTGTTTCGAGCACCATCGGGGAGAACGATACGCCGGAGCTGCTGCTCAAGCGCGCCGATGAAGCGGTCTATGAGGCCAAGGCGGCCGGGCGAAATCGCGTCATCGCGCGCGCGGCCTGATATCCACAGAAACGCGCCGCTGAGCGTCGTCGACCGACGACGTCCGTCTGGCGCAAGACACACCGAATGATATTGCTCCCCCTCAAACAGCTCTTGAGGGACTTCGGGTTGATGTTTCACGGTTGGCGTAAGGCGGCCGCCCCGCTCGCGATCGTCCTGGGACCGTTTGTGATCATCATCGCGATCCTGCGGAACTGGCATGGCTGGGCGCCGCCGCCTTTCTGGCTCGACGACTATGCCGCAGGCGTGGCGCTGCTGGCGGCCGGCATCGTCGCGATCCAGGACCAGGGCAGCCTCAAGGGGCGACTGCTCAGCGCCGCGTTCGCGTTGGGGGTAGGGGTGATGTGGGGCTCGGTGTTCGAGCCGTTGGCCGGTTTGCACCCGGGGCCGCGCGAGTGGAGCGCGACGCCGCTGACGAGCCGGGCCCTCACCCTGGCCGGGCTGGTCGCCGCCCTTGCGGGTCTTGTGCTCAGCCTGCCCAGCAGCCGTCCGCCGTTTATCGGGACGCGACCAGAGCCCGAAAAAAGGAAAGGCCGGCGCTAGGGCGCCGGCCTTCACGAAAATCCCGAAGGGGCCGAAGGCCTCCTACTTGATCTTGCCTTCCTTGAACTCGACATGCTTGCGCACGATCGGGTCGTACTTCTTGAGCACCATCTTCTCGGTCTTGGTGCGGGCGTTCTTCTTGGTCACGTAGAAGAAGCCGGTGTCCGCCGTCGAGTTCAGACGGATCTTGATGGAAGCCGGTTTGGCCATCGATGGAATCCTTCGGTAGCCGCGCGGGCCGAAACTTGGAGGCGCGGAAAATACTCACCGCCGGCTGGAAGTCAATGTCTGTCGCGGATACGATCACCGGATGAGCCTTCGCCCGTTCGCCGCCGTCGCGGCCCTTCTTCTGTCGGCCTGCGCCTCCATCCCGGCCGCGCGTCCCGCCGACGCCTTCTTCGGCCGCCTTCAGACCCTGTGCGGCCAGAGCTTCGCGGGGCGGGTCGTCAGCACCGACCCGCAGGACGCCGACTTCGCCGGCAAGCCGCTGGTGATGCGGGTCACGGGCTGCACCGACCGCGAGGTCCGCATCCCCTTCGC
>JBIKTU010000339.1:0-3263 GCA_044347965.1 Caulobacter sp. | reverse complement strand
GACGCGGCCTGATCAGGCCTCGACCATCGCGCCCTTGGGCTCATGGCGCACGTCGTCCGGCCGCATCGACCGGGTCCAGGCGGCGAATTCCATCATGATGCCGTTGGGGTCGGTGAAGTAGACCGAGCGCACGAAAACCCCGTCGTTCAGCTCCGGCGAGACGCCCATGGGGCTGTCGTCGTGGTTCACCACGACCGGCAAGTGCGGCACGCCGGCGGCCGTCAGCCGGGTGATGCAGGCCTCGATCTGCTCGGGCTCCACGTCGAAGGCGACATGGTTCATCGAGCCGATGGCCGACTTCGGCGACTGGGGAAAGGCCTTGACCGAGGCGATGCCCGGAGCCGCAGGAGGGGCGTCCGCCCACCAGAAGAAGGCCAGCGAAGAGCCGCCGCCGCAGTCGAAGAAGAAGTGCTGGCCGCCATCGGGCAGCTCGATGGTCTTGATCAGCGGCATGTCGAGCACTTCGGTGTAGAACTTCACCGTCTCGCGCATGTCCCGGCAGACCAGAGCCAGATGGTTGATGCCCCTCGTGCGCATGGCGTTCTCCCCGCTTTTGCCTTTGTCCCGACGGTACCCCTTAAGCCGCCGCCGTCAATCGCCGCCAAGTTCATAGTAGCCTGCCGCCGGGTCAGTCATGCTGAATGCGTGGCTCGCGTTTCGACCGCCTGACGAGGCCCCGATGAATCTCGAACTCAGCGCTGCTGATCTGGCCTTCCAGGCCGAGGTCCGCGCATTCCTCTCGGACAACCTTCCGCCCGACCTTCAGGTCGCCGGCCGCCGGATGACCAGCGTCTTCGTCGAGAAGCAGTACTCGATCCCCTGGCAGAAGATCCTGCATGCCAAGGGCTGGGTCGCGCCGAGCTGGCCGGTCGAATACGGCGGGTGCGGCTGGGACGAGATGCAGCGCTACATCTTCCAGGCCGAGTGCGCCCGCGCCGGGGCGCCGGGGCTGTCGCCGATGGGGTTGCGGATGGTCGGCCCCTGCATCCAGCGCTACGGCACGCCGGAACAGAAGGCCTTCTACCTGCCGCGCATCCTGGCCGGTGAGGACTACTGGTGCCAGGGCTACTCCGAGCCCGGCTCCGGTTCCGACCTGGCCAGCCTGCAGATGAAGGCCGAGCGGGACGGGGACGACTACGTCCTCAACGGCTCGAAGATCTGGACGACCCACGCCCACTTCGCCAACCGCATGTTCTGCCTGGTGCGGACCAGCTTCGAGGGAAAGCCGCAGAAGGGGATCACCTTCCTGCTGCTGGAGATGGACACCCCCGGCATCGAGGTGAAGCCGATCATCACCCTCGCCGGCGAGCACGAGGTCAATCAGGTCTTCTTCGATAACGTCCGGGTTCCGGTCGCCAATCGACTCGGCGAGGAGAACGACGGCTGGACGGTGGCCAAGTACCTGCTCGAGTTCGAGCGGGGCGGCAGCTCCGCCCCCGGTATGAAGGTGTCGCTGGCCCGACTGAGGGAGATGGCGGCGACGGAAGGCGGCGACCTGGGGCAGCCGCTGCTGGGCGACCCGGTCTTCCGCGCCCGCCTCGCCGAGCTTGAGATCGCGCTCGAGGCCATCGAGATGACCGAGCACCGGGTGATGACCGAGCTGTCGTCCGGCAAGAATCCCGGACCGGCGTCGTCGATGCTGAAGACCCAGGCCACCGAAATGACCCAGAAGATCGACGGTCTGGCGATCGACACGGCGGCCTACTACGCCTTCGTCGATCAGCCAAAGGCCCGGGAGCCCGGGTCCAACGAGACGCCGGTCGGGCCGGAGCACAGCCTGGTCGCCATGCCTCGCTACCTGAACAACCGCGCGGCCTCGATCTACGGCGGATCCAACGAGATCCAGCGGGACATCATGGCCCGGCTCGTGCTGGGCCTCTGACAGCGGACGACATGACCATGAGCGCCACCGCCGCGACGGTCGATTTCGACCAGATGCCGACCCTGGGCGATATCGCCCGCTACCATGCCCGGACCCGCCCGGACGACACGGCCCTGACCTTCGAGGGGCGCGAGACGACGTTCGCGGAGTTCGACGTCCTGACCAACCGCGTCGCCAACGCGCTGATCGCCGAAGGCCTCACCAGGGGGCAGCGGATCGCCTATGTCGGCAAGAACAGCGACTGCTACTTCGAGCTGCTGATCGGCGCGGCCAAGGCCGGAGTGGTGATGACACCCATCGGCTGGAGGCTCGCCCCGCCGGAAGTCGCCTACATCGTCGAGGACTCCAAGGCGCCGATCGTCTTCGTTGGTCCGGAAGTGATCGGCCTCAGCGTGGAGGTCGCCTCGCACCTGAGCTACCGTCCGATGGTCGTGGCGATGGAAGCCGACAGCGCCGACGGTCGCCCCCTCTACGCCGACTGGCGAGACGCCGCGCCTGACAGCGACGTCGGCGTCGCGATCACCGAGCGGGATGTCGCCGTCCAGCTCTACACCTCGGGCACGACCGGCAAGCCCAAGGGCGCCATGCTCAGCCACGCCAACATCCTGAGCGGGCGTCGGGCGGCGGCCGAGGCGAAGATGCCGTGGAACCAGTGGGGCCCCGAGGACGTCAGCCTGGTGGCCATGCCGGTGTCGCACATCGGCGGCACCGGCTGGGGGATCGTCGGCCTCTACAACGGCGCCAAGGGCGTCGTGGCCCGCGAGTTCGACCCCTTCAAGGTGCTCGACTTCATCGAGCAGGACCGCATCAGCAAGATGTTCATGGTGCCGGCGGCGATGCAGATCGTCGTGCGCCAGCCGCGGGCCCGCGAGGTCGACTACAGTCGCCTCAAGTACATCCTCTACGGCGCCAGCCCGATTCCGCTCGACCTGCTGCGCGAGTGCATGGAGGTGTTCGGCTGCGGCTTCTGCCAGCAGTACGGCATGACGGAGACTTGCGGCACCATCGTATACCTGCCGCCGGAGGATCATGATCCGGCGGGTAATCCGCGCATGCGGGCGGCGGGCCTGCCCATGCCCGGGGTCGAGATCAAGATCGTCGACGAGGCGGGTCAGACCCTGCCGACCGGCGCCGTCGGCGAGGTCGCGACCCGGTCCGTCGCCAACATGGCCGGCTACTGGAACCTCGACGAGGCGACCCGGGCCACGATCGGCGAGGACGGCTGGTTGCGCACCGGCGACGCCGGCTACCTGGACGAGGCCGGCTACCTCTTCATCCATGACCGGGTGAAGGACATGATCATCTCGGGCGCGGAGAACATCTATCCCGCCGAGGTGGAAAGCGCTGTCTATGGCCACCCGGCCGTGGCCGAGGTGGCGGG
>JBIKTU010000338.1:0-3273 GCA_044347965.1 Caulobacter sp. | reverse complement strand
GGGCCAGTCGCCGGCGACGTGGAGGCCGATCGCCGGGGCCTTGGTCAGTTCCGCCCAGTCCGGCGAGGATCGGTCGAGTTCGAAGTACAGGTAGCCCGGCTGGACCCGCAGCTGCGGAGGCGGCGTCGGCGTGGGGCTGATGCGGACGCCGGCCTGCAACGCGCTGGAGACGATCTCGCGCATCCGGGTCACCGGGCCCAGCTTCACCAACGAGGCGAAGCGGGCGAGCATCGCCTCGGGAGGGGCCGAGGCCCGGGCGGCGAGGTACAGGCTGCCGTTCTGGAAGATGCCGTGGTCGTCGATGCGGGCCGTGTAGGCGCCGGGGCCAACGGACTCGAGCGGCAGCTGGCCGGCCGATCGCGCGATCTCCATGGACAGCGCCGCCTGCAACAGCTCGAACGGCGGCTGGAACACGCCCTGCAGGTTCTCGTGGTCGTAGGTCGGGAAAACCGGCGGCCGGCGCTGCGGTAGCGCAAGGGTCGACAGTTCGCCGGCCATGCTCACAAAGGTCTCATACAGCCGCTCGGGATGCAGGGCCGGCAGCGCCTTCTGGTGCGCCAGCATCGGGCTCCAGCGGTTGAGCGCCTGCAGCAGCAGGAAAGACGCGAAGGTTTCAGCTCCGCCTCTTGTCGCTTCGACGGCGCGGACGGAGAGCTCCTCCACGCGTTGTTCGGCCCGCCCGATGATGTCGGTAATCATCGCCTTCAGACGCTCCGAGCCCCTGGCGTCGAGCGTCGGCGGGATGAACTGATCGTCCAGGATGACCCGCCCGGCGTCGACCTCGCGCACGCGCGCCAGAGCGAGAGTCACGCGTCCCTCGGTATGTTCGGCGGTTATGCCCAGGGCCAGATTCGGTCGGGCGAGCTCGATATCTTCTGACAAGCGCTCATCGGCGTAGGCGTCATGGATGGCTTCCTCCTCGACGAGGAAACGAATCGCTCCCCGGTCGCTGTCGGCGGTCGCGAACTCGATCGCCCCCGGCTGGCGGGCCGGCAGGGTCAAATGGATCAGCACATCGCGGGCCGTGACCGGCACATCGATCGGCGGCGGCGGCGGCGCGTCACCGGGGATGCGCACGACAGTGCCGTCAGGGAGGATCGCCGTGCAGCGTTCGATGCCGAATTTGCCCAGCTGCATCAGGCTCTGGTTGAAAACCAGGTCGCGAATGCCCCAGGGATAGGGTGAGAGGGCCGCCGCCCGGGCTTCGACCAGCGCTTCAACGAAGCGGTCCTGTTGTTGAAAGTGCTGCGGGCGCAGAAATGCGCCTTCGCGCCAGGCAACACGGCTTTCGCCAGCCATTCGCAGCCTCCCCCCAACTCACTACGCCCCCGACGCACGATGCCGATTGCGAAGCCCAGAGTGAACCCCTTATTGGTCAGACCGGGAAGGGAGCAAGTGGCGAATGACGGGTCGGCAACCGCCGTTTGGCAAAGGCGCTTCTGAAGAGCCCTCTCTCGACCCCCGCACCTGGCTCAGCCAGGGGCAGACGGAGGAGGAATCGTCACCTTCGGACGGACCCGTAGTCGAATCATTCGACCCCCGCGCCTGGACGTCTCGCGACCACACGCCGCCACCTACGGCGCCGACTGCATCGCCGCCCGATCCGGGTCGGCGGGCGCTCTTGCTGGGCGGCGGAGCAGCGGCGGGGGCCCTGGCGGCCGGCGCAGCCTTTGTCCTTGTACGCGGCGTCGGAGAAGACGCACCCCCGGGCGAAGAGGCGGAGCCCGCCGTCCTGACGAGCGGCGGAACGGAGTATGTCGCCCCGGCCGTCGACGGCTATCCCGGCCTGGAAGAGCGGCTGGCGAACTACGGCGTGAAAGCCGGGGAGATCGGCAAGGTGATCGCGGCCCTGCGCCCGGTCGCCGGATCGAACCCGGGCAGGATGCGGCTGACCATCCGCCTGCGCGACGCGGCGGGCGGCGCGGTCGAACTGACTGGCGCGGAACTGCGTCGCACGGTCGACGGAGTCGGCTATCGACTGTCGCGGACGGGCTCCGGCTTCACGGCGACTGAACTGGACGCCGGCCTGGCCCGCCAGCTCGTGGCCCACCCTCGCGGACAGGTGAACCGCGACGGCCTCTACGCCTCGGCGGTGGACACCATCAGTCCCGAACTGATGACCCAGTTCGGCGAAGCTCTCGCTTTCGACTTCGACATCGCCCAGGAGGTCCGCGAGGGCGACCAGTTCGAGGTCGTCCACCAGGAGCACCGGGACGCCCGCGGCGACGTGGTCGGCGACAGGAGGTTGCTGTTCGCGTTCCTGAGCGCCGGCGGCAAGGACCGTTACCTCTACCGCTTCCGCCCGCCCGGCGGAGACGACGCCTGGTTCGATGATCGGGGCGCCAACACCAAGCGGGCCTTCATGCGCACGCCGCTCGACGGCGCGCGGATCACCTCTCTGTTCGGTCCTCGCAAGCACCCCGTCCTGCATGACGTGTTCCGCAATCACAATGGCGTCGATTTCGGCTGCGGCATTGGCACCCACATCTTTGCGGCGGCGGACGGCGTCGTCGACTATGCCGGGCCCGCGTCCGGGTTCGGCGTGCTGCTCAAGCTCCGCCACGAGGGCGGACTCGAAACCTGGTATGGCCACCTCAGCGGCTTTCCCGCCGACATCGCGGCAGGCGTGAAGGTCGTCCAGGGCCAGCTGGTGGCGCTGTCCGGCAATGTCGGGGTCTCAAGCGGCCCCCACCTTCACTACGAAGTTCACAAGGACGGCGTTCCGGTCGATCCCAAGGACTTTCTCGATGTCCAGGGCGGCGCGGCCAGGACGGCGGCGCAGCTTCTGACCGGCGCCGCGCTTGCGGCCTTCCTGGCCTTCAAGGACGAGATCGACCTGGCGCGCCGCTCACAGGCTTGACGCCTATCGCCGGCGCGCCAATGGTCGGCGGCATGTGGCAGGGGGCGGCGCGAGCCGACGCTTAGTGTGAAGGACTTCGGGATCGGTCGTTGGCGTGGAAGACTCAGCCGCGGAGTGACAGGCTTGGCCGTCGCCGCCTGCGTGGCGCTTCTGGGTCCGGCAGAGGTCAGCGGCAGGCAGCCTGACGGGCGCCGCATCGCCCTGGTGGTGACCAACAACAGCGCCGGGCCGGACATCGCCGCCGGCGGCGAAGCCATGTCCAGGAAGCTTTCCGCCCTCGGCTACGCCGTCGTCTCGGCAAGCAACGCCGGTCAGCGGGATTTCGACCGCGCGATCGGCCAGGTCGAGGGGCAGGCCGACGGGAGCACGATCGTCGCCATCTACTACGCGGGCTTCGGGGTGCGGGCCAACAG
>JBIKTU010000337.1:0-3282 GCA_044347965.1 Caulobacter sp. | reverse complement strand
TTCGACAGCCGTGAGCTTCCCATCGCGCGTCAGGGCTATCTCCAGGCCCCAGTGGTGATCGAGGACGACGTGTGGATCGGCGCACAGGCCGTGATCACCCGTGGCGTCCGGATTGGCCGTGGTGCGATCATCGGCGCCAACAGTGTCGTGACCAGGGACGTACCGCCGTACAGTATCGCCGCCGGCATCCCCGCGCGGGTCGTCAAGCAGCGGCCCGAGTAGTTCGATGCCCGGTCGAGGCACTGGTACAATACGGGGTTCGGGCGCCAGATGAGTCTCCATCTGCGCGCATTTTCCGCCCTCACCGGCGCCGCCATGGTGACGATGATCACCCAGATCGTTCGCGGCAAGATGCTGGCCGTGATCCTGGCGCCCGCCGGCATCGGCGTTCTGAATCAACTGCAGTCGACAACCAATCTACTGACGACGGTTTCGGGCCTCGGCTTCTTCAGTGGCGTTACCCAGCGGGTGGCGGTCGCCAAGGCCGCAGGCGACGATGCCGCCATTTCACGCCAGATGTCGTCGGCGACCATTTTTCTTGTTGGCTTTTCGCTGCTCTTGACCCTGGCGGCCGTGATCTGGTCGCCCCTCCTGTCCAACCTGATGTTCGCCGATGGCGGCGCCAGGGCCGATTTCGTTATCCTCACGGCTCTGGGCATCCCCCTGACGGTTGCGGCGCAAGTGTATCGCGCGCTCCTGAGCGGCCTGCGAGAGGTCGGCGCCCTTGTCAGGGTCAGGATTGTCGGCGATCTCCTCGGGCTGGCCGTGCTCGCCGGCCTGCTGATCCCCTTGGGTCTCCGCGGCGCGGTGATCGCGTTTGTCGTGACACAGGCCGTCACCCTGTCGGTCAACCTGTGGCAGATCGTACGGGTGCTGGGCGTCAAGATCGTCAGCGTCCGCTTTCGCGACTTCGACCTGACCGAGGTTCGCGCCAATCTCGGCTACGGCGCGGTTTCCCTGTTCGCCGTCGTGCTGGCCTCGCTCTCGGTCATCATCCCGTCCCGCTGGATTATCGAGTTCCTCGGGGCGGAGGACAACGGCCTGTTCGTCACGGCCATGCGGATCACTGCGATCTATATGGGCGCGATCAACGCCGCATCTCACAGCTATTTCTTTCCGACCCTGGCGGCGGCCAAGGATGCCAACGACACCAGTCTTGAGACCAATGGCGTGCTGCAGCTGTACATGATCCTGCTGCCGCCGCTCATGGCGGGCATCATCACCTTTGCTGACGTGATCATACCGATCCTGTTCTCAAACGCCTTCCTACCGGTAGCGCTTCTGCTCTGCATTCTGCTGCCGGCCGATCTGTTCACGAATATGTTCCGGACGTTGTCCCTTGGTCTCTGGGCCCGCAAGCACCTGTGGGACAGCTTCGCGATGAACCTCTGGGTGCCGGTCTATCTGGTCCTAGGATGGTTCTTGCTTCACGCTTGGGGGACCGTCGGCCTGGCCTGGGCCTACCTGGGCTCGCAGCTCTTCGCGTTGATCATGGCCTGGGTCCTGATCCGTCTGCGTTTCGGTTTCCGGTTCACACGCTCCGGCGCGCTCGCTTCGCTCCTGGGTGTCGTCCTGGTCGGCGGCGTCGGCTGGACAGCCGCCAGCCTCGGCCACGGCTGGACCGGCCGCGGTGTGGCGATCGCCCTGGTGGCGGTCTGGGGCGCAGCGATCATGGCCAACCGCGAACTGCGCACCCCGTTTCTGGGCTTTCTTCACCAGATGCTGAAGCGCGTCGGGCTCGGCGGGCGGTAGTCGTGGCGGGCGGCGATAACATCGAAGGTTCATGCACGGCCCGGTGACAAGCCGGGTCGCCTGCATCACTGTGGTGCTTGAGTAGTTTGAGGAGAGATACTCTATGGGCAAGGACCCCCCGGCGGTGGACGGTGGACGGGAGACGGCGCGTTTTGGTCGTCTGGCCTTCGACCACTTCAAGGATCTCGCCCGTGATGAGGGGTTGTCCGAACATGAGAAGATCGGCTTCCCCGACGCCTTCCGGGAGGGATACGACGACGCGATCTGGGACGACATCGTCGCCAAACTGCCCGCCCTGTCCGGCCGTGGCGCGCGCGTCCTCGACATCGGCCCGGGTTGCGGCCCGCTTCCGCGCAAGCTGATCACGCTGGCCGAGGCAAACGGCCATACGGTGACGCTGATCGACCACGCGGAGATGCTGAGCCAGCTTCCCGCCTCACCGACGACGACCGCTGTCGCCGGGCGCTTCCCGGACGATCTGCCGGAATCTTCCGAAGGCTACGACGCCATCATCTGCTACAGCGTGCTGCAGGTGGTGATCATGGATGCGAACCCGTTCACCTTCGTTGACGCCGCCGCCGCGCTTCTTCGCCCCGGCGGCCGACTGCTCGTCGCCGACATTCCGAACTTCTCGAAGTTGCGTCGGTTTCTCGCCAGCGAGGCCGGAGCCGCCTACCATCGCAGCTACATGAAGACCGATGAGCCGCCCCATGTGCCGGCTTTCGCGCCGGCCGTCGACCGTATCGACGATGGCATCGTGTTCGGTCTCGCGATGCGGGCCCGGAACGCCGGCTTCGACGCCTTCGTCATGCCGCAGCCGACTGTGCTGCCGATGGCTGGCCGGCGCGAAGATCTCTTGATCGCGCGACCTTGACCGGGCCGGAATCCGCATGTCGCTGATCACAGCCGCAGCCTACGCGCCCGCGGATAGCGAAGCCTGGGACAGCTTTGTCGCCGGCGCGCGCAATGGCCTTTTCCAGTTCGCGCGCCCCTATATGGACTATCACGCGGACCGGTTCGTTGATGGATCGATTATCGTTCGCGAAGAGGGAGCGATCGTCGCGGTGCTGCCGGCGAGCCGCGATGGCGACGTCCTCGCCAGCCATGGCGGGCTGACGTTTGGCGGGCTTGTGCTCGGCCGTCCGGCGGCGTCGCTCCGGACCCAGGCGATCCTGGAAGCCGTGGTCGAGTACGCGGTTTCCCAAGGCGTCAGGAGCATCCTTTACAAGGCGATGCCGCGCATCTTCCAGGCGGTTCCGTCCGACGAGGATCTCTATTTCCTGCACCAACTCGGCGCGCGCCTGGTGCGGCGAGACCTGTCCACCGCGGTGTCGCCCTTCGAGAGCCCAAAGCTCAGGAAGGGGCGGCGCTACATGCTGTCGCGGGCCAGGAAGATCGAGGATCTGCAGATCGAGGAGGGCGGTGACTGGGAGGCGTTCTGGGCGTTGCTGACCCAAAGGCTGGATGAGGCCCACGGCGTCCGGCCCGTCCATAGTCTCGACGAGATCCGCCTTCTTCAGCAAAGGTTCC
>JBIKTU010000336.1:0-3298 GCA_044347965.1 Caulobacter sp. | reverse complement strand
GACGCTGCTGATCGCCGGTTCGGCCCTCGCGGCGAGCGCGGCGGACCTCTACTACGAGCGCACCCTCATGGCGGCCGTCGACACCCGCTGCCGGCTGTTCGAGCCGGCGATCGGCGCGGCGCTGAACTCGGCGGCGGCGCAGGCGCGTGGCGCGGCGCTGCGGTCGGGCATGGCGCAGGACGGCCTTGCGTCGGTCGAGCGGCGGGCCCGAGGCCGCGCCGCCGCCGCCGACTGCGCCTCGGCGGACATCGCCACCGCCGCGAACCGGGTGCGGACCGCCTTCAAGGGCTACGCCCAGCTGACCCGCATGACCTGGCCGGGAGATGTCGCCGACTGGCGCGGGGACCGCACCGTCACCCGACTGGGGCCGATGTGGCGGCTGTCGCAGACGTCCGCCTTCGGGGCGGACCGCCTGACCTTCGGCTTCGGCGGAGAGGGCACGCCCGGCGCGCTGCTCGCCGCGGCCAGCTTCGCCGACGGCAAGACGCCCTACGCGGCGCGGCTGGTCATGCGCGACCCGGCCAGGGCCGCCCAACCCTACCTCGACCGGCGGCAATCCGGCGCGAAGGGCCCCATCCCCCTGTCCAACCGGACGCCGCCGCCACAGGCCACGCGGGCTTTCGCCGCCGAGGCGCGCAGCACCGCGTCGGAGCGACTTCGCCCCGCCGGCGCCAAGTCGGCGATGCTGTTTCGTTTTCCCATGCGGGCGGCGGACGCGCTGGCCGGGCTGGATCCCCGCGAGGCGGTGGCCGTCGAGTTCCTCTTCGCGGGTTCGACCGGCGACCAGGTGCGGCGGTCCTATATCGAGGTCGGCGACTTCGCGGCCGGGCGAGCCTTCCTGCAGGTGGGCCCGCGCTGATCAGCGCAGCGGGTTGAACGCGATGACATTGTCGCCGAGCTGCGGACCCGCTGCGCGGCCCGGGGTCGCAATGACGGGCAGCCGTACGGTCACCGTCGTGCCCTCGCCCAGCGTGCTTTCAATGATCATCTCGCCGCCGTGCAGTTCGGCGAACGAGCGCACCAGCGACAGGCCAAGGCCGGTGCCCATCTGGCGGCGCGAGTTGTCGCCCGCCTGTTCGTAGGGCCGCCCCAGTCGGTCGAGATCCTCGCGCGAGATCCCGACGCCTGTATCGGCCACCACCAGTTCGAAGTCGCGTTCGAAGTCCTGGGCCGTCACGGTCACCGACCCGCCCTTCGGCGTGAACTTGAGGGCGTTGGAGACCAGGTTCAGCACGATCTGTTTGATCGCCCGGCGGTCGGCGTCGACCTCCAGCCCCTCGACCGGCAGGACGCCCCGCAGCTTCACGCCGGCGCCATCGGCCTGCAGCCGCATCAGTCTCATCGAGGCCGAGACGGCCTCACGGGCGTCGAACCGCTCGATCGACAGCTGGTAGCGCTCGGCCTCGATCTTGGACATGTCGAGCACGTCGTTGATCAGGTCCAGCAGATGCTGGCCCGACTCATGGATCATCTCGCCGTATTCGCCGTACTTCTCCGGCAGCGGACCGAACATCCGGGCCCGCATGATGTCGGAAAAGCCCATGATGGCGTTGAGCGGCGTCCGCAGTTCATGGCTCATGTTGGCCAGGAAGCGCGACTTGCCGGCCGCCAGCGCCTCTGCGTCCTGGCGGGCCTGATCGAGCGCTGACTCGCGGGCGCGATCGGCCGTGGCGTCGCGCATCACCGCCAGAAGCAGGTTCTCCTCCACGCGGCGGATGGCGACCGAGGCCCAGCGGTCCATGGCGCCGGCAGGCGCGAACCCGACCTCCGCCCAACCCTCGGAAGCCGCCGTGCGAAGGGCTTCGGCGACCGCGAGCCGGTCCGGTCCGGTCTGGGCCGCCGTCGCAAGGCCGCCCGCCGCCACCGCATCGGCGGAGACGCCTTCCGGCGCGGTTCCGTGCAGGGCGCGGACCCGACCGTGGGGGTACAGCGAGAGGATCAGCCAGGGTTGTTCGTCGAGCACAGCGCGCAGGCGTTCGACGTCATCGTCGCGCCGGGCTTCCCGGCGCGCCCGGCGACGTTCGGTCATGACCAGTCCGGCGCCCAGACCCAGACCCGTGGTCGCCAGCGCGAGCAGCCCGCCCCAGAACGCTGTCGGTCCGACCGGCGGTCCAACGGACAGTCCGGACAATCCGGCAAGGGCCGCGACCGTGGCCGCGATGAATGACAGCGCCGCCCCTTCGGCCAGACGCCGACCGCCTCCGAAGGCCGCGGCCGCCGCGACCGGCGCGAGGCACCAGACCGCCAGCGGGCCGGCCACACCGCCGGTGAGGACGCAGGCCACGCCGCCCATCAGGGCCCACAGGACGAGCATCAGCCCGCGCCTGGACTCGGTGTCGACGAAGCCGGGCGCCAGGCCGGCCGCCGCGGGAACAGCCGCCGCCATCAGGGCGGGAAGCACGGGCCACAGCTGGTCCGGATAGGCGACGCCCAGGCCGGCCGCCGCCGTCACGGTCGCCGCCAGCCAGCCGCCCGACCACAGACGAATGGCGCGCACGGCTTCCGGAGGCGCCGCCTGGGCGACGTCGCCGGCAGCGGCTGCTTGGGTCGCGCTGTCGCCCACTGGTTTTTACCGTCCCCTCGCTCACGTTCCGGAGCTCCCGCGAACCTTAGACGCGACCTTGGGCCGGCTCCAGACCTCTCGCGCCCCGGGCGACGCGAGGCCGTGCAGTTCGCCGCCCAGCCTGTGGACGGACAAAACCTTACAGGAAACAGAATCGTAAGCGTGGGCGACGGCGACGGGATCGATCCGCAGGAGGTTCCGCGGCTGTTGAATCCCGTCGCGCAGGAAGACAAGGGCGTGGCCCGAAGGACGAAGGGCGCCAGTCCTGGCCTGCCGATCCGCCGCCTGACGGCGGAGGCGATGGGCGGATCAATCACGCCTTCGGCCGCGGCCGGCCGGGGGCCGATCGCCACGGCGACCTTGCCCGCGGCCTGGACGCCGCCTAAGTCCCGGCCATGCCCGAGACCATCGCCGCCGCCCTGGACGACCTGTCCGCCGAGTTCGAACTGCTCGGCGACTGGGAAGAGCGCTATCGCTATGTCATCGACCTGGGCCGGGAACTGGAACCGCTGAGCGACGACGAGCGGTGCGAGGCCAACAAGGTGCGGGGCTGCGCCAGCCAGGTCTGGCTGGTCACCGAGCCTCGGGCGGACGGCACGATCCGGTTCCGCGGCGACTCCGACGCCCATATCGTCCGGGGCCTGGTCGCGGTGCTGCTGCGCCTGTTCTCGGGTCGCAAGGCGTCGGACATCGCCGCCTGCGACATCAAGGCCGCCTTCGACCGCCTTGGTCTGG
>JBIKTU010000335.1:0-3302 GCA_044347965.1 Caulobacter sp. | reverse complement strand
CGTCGATGGCCTCCGCGATCTCGGCGGCCGGGTAGAGGCGGCCAAACAGCAGGGTCTGGCCGGCGGCCTGTTCGGCGCGGGACAGCGGCTGCTCGCGGCCCATGAACATCGAGGCCTTCAGCTGGGCCTTGGCCCGGGCCAGCTCGGCGGCGCCGACCGAATTCGCGAGGCCCTGGATCTCGCCGGCGCAGATCCGCGCCAGCTCGGCGGCGTCGCCGGCCGCGCAGCCGGCGTAGATCCCCAGCACCCCGACATCCTCGTAGGTGTCGGCATAGGCGTCGACGGCGTAGGCCAGGCCCCGGTTCTCGCGGGCTTCCTGGAACAGGCGCGAGGACATGCCCCCGCCCAGAGCCTCGGCGAAGACCCGCAGCACGAAGTAGTCCTCGTCGCTTGCTCCGACGGCGGGCAGCAGCAGAACGAGGTGGGCCTGCTCCAGCTTGCGCCCCTTGGCCGCGACGCCGCCGGTGAAGGCGGCCGGGGCCGGCGAGGGCTCGCCGGTTGTCGGCGTCAGATGGCCGAACGCCTGCTCGGCCAGGGCCAGCAGATCGTCCTCGTCAACCGAGCCTGCGGCGCTGACCACCAGCCGGTCGGGGGCGTAGAGGGCCGCGCGCCAGGCCGACAGCGACTCCGACGTCGCGGGTTTCAGCGACTTGACGGTGCCCAGGATCGGGCGGCCCAGCGACTGGCCCTCGAAGGCCTTCTCCTGCGCCAGCTCGAACACCAGGTCGTCAGGCGTGTCGGCGGCCTCGGCGATCTCCTGGCCGACGACCTGCTTTTCGCGGACCAGGTCGGTCGCCTGCATCGTCGGGCGCAGCAGCAGATCGGCGGTGATCTCCATGGCCAGCGGCAGGCCGCCCTTCAGGGCGCGGGTCTGGAAGCTGGTCCGCTCATAGCCGGTGGCGGCGTTCAGCTGGCCGCCCTCGGTCTCGATGGCCTCGACGATCTCGCGGGCCGATCGCTCTCCGGCCCCCTTGAACACCATATGCTCGAGCAGGTGCGACCAGCCGGACCGGGCGACGTCCTCGGAGCGGGCGCCGCGGCCGGCCACGACCGACAGGGCCAGGGTCTCGAGGCCGGGCATCGGGTCGCAGATGACCCGCACGCCATTGGCCAGGGTGTGGAGGTGGGCGGTCACCGGCGGGCGAAATCGCGGATGTAGGTCTTGATCGTCTCGGCGTCGGCGGGCAGCCGGTCAAAGCGCTCGGCCTTGCCGTCCAGGCGCCGGGCGGAGGCGGGCGTCGGCGGCGCGGCGCCGGTCGCGGCCTGCACGGCCTCCGGGAACTTGGCCGGATGGGCGGTCGACAGGATCACCAGCGGCATGCCGTCCGGCAGCGTGGCGCGGTTGGCGGCGGCCACGGCGACGGCCGTGTGCGGGTCGATGACCTCGCCGGTCTCGTTCAGCGTGGCCAGGATGGTGCGGGCGGTGTCGTCCTCGGTCACCGAAGCGCCGGAGAACAGCGCCTTCATCTCGCTGAGCGCCGCCGGCGGGAGGTCCAGCAAGCCGGTCTCGGTGAAGGCGCGGAAGGCGCGGCTGGTCTCGACCCCGTCGCGGCGGGCGGTCTCGTAGTAGAGCCGCTCGAAGTTCGAGGCGATCTGGATGTCCATGGCCGGCGACTGGGTGGCGGCGACCACGCCCCGGGCGTAGCGACCCTCCTCGAAGGCGCGGGCCATGATGTCGTTGCTGTTGGTGGCCACGATGATCCGGCCGATCGGCAGGCCCATCTGCCTGGCCACCCAGCCGGCGAAGGCGTCGCCGAAGTTGCCGGTCGGGACGCAGAAGGCGATCTCGCGACCCGGCGCGCCCAGCGCGGCGGCGGCGGTGAAGTAGTAGACGGCCTGGGCGACGATGCGGGCGAAGTTGATCGAGTTGACGCCTGTCAGGTCCACCGCCTGGCGGAACGGTTCATCGCCGAACAGGCCCTTCACGATGGTCTGGCAGTCGTCGAAAGTGCCCTCGACCGACAGGCAGGCCACATTGGCGTCGGTGGCCGTGGTCATGAAGCGGCGCTGGACCGCGCTGATCCGGCCTTCGGGGAACAGGGCGACGATGCGGGTGTTGGCCCGGCCCCGGAAGGCCTCGACCGCGGCGCCGCCGGTGTCGCCCGAAGTGGCGCAGACCACCGTCATCACCCGGCCCTGCCGCGACAGGGCGTAGTCGTACAGCCGCCCGAGCAGCTGCATCGCCACGTCCTTGAAGGCCAGCGACGGGCCGTGGAACAGCTCCAGCAGGAACTGACCGGGGCGCAGCTGCTTGATCGGGCAGGTGGCTGCGTGGGTGAAGGTCCCGTAGGCCTCCGTGCACATCTCCAGCAGCACGTCGTGCGGGATCTCGTGCCCTGCGAAGCGCGAGATGATGTCGGCGGCGACCTCGGCGTAGGGCTTGCCGGCGAACCCGGCGATCTCCTCGGTCGTCAGGGTCGGCCAGGTTTGCGGAACATACAGGCCGCCATCGGGCGCGAGGCCCGCCAGAACGGCGTCAAGGAACCCGATGGGCGCGGCGTCTCCGGCCGAGCCCGCCCTGGTGGACACGTACTTCATGCGCTCTTCAACTTGCGACGGACGAGGGCGATGTAGACCCCGACAAGGGCGGCCGCGAGGCCGTACCAGGTCAGGGCGTACTCGAGGTGGCGGTTGGTGATGGTCTCGGGCAACGGTGTGGGAACCAGCGCCTTCCACTCGGGATTGGACGAGGTCTCGGCGGTCACCATGACGTCCGGATGGCGGACCGCGCCGAGGGCCTTGGCCATGGCCGGCAGGTCGGCGCTGTAGAAACGCCCGTCGCGGGCGGCCGGCGTGAAGGCGCCGGGCGGCACGCCTTCCCGCAACAGTCCGGTCAGACGGACGACCGTGCTGTCGCCGGACGTCGGCGGGCGGGCGGATATGGTGTCGGCGACAAAGCCGCGGTCGACGAGGATGGCCGGGCGATCAGCCGCATAGGTGCAGAGCGAAACCAGACGCGACCCTGCTTCGCCGTCCTTCAGCGCGTAGAGCTCGACGAACTTCGCGCTGGCAAGGCCCGGGCAATCCAGGGTCACGCGGGTGAAGCGGTAGGCCGGCGTCAGCGGAACGAGCGTGATCGGCTTCGGGGCCGCGGCGCGGGTTGTGGCGATGCGATCGAGCAGTTCGGACTTCCAGGCCAGTCTTTCCAGCTGCCAGGTTCCGAGCGCCAGAAGGATCAGCAGGGCGACGACGGTGCTGATCGTCAGCCCGACGGGGAAACGCGGGCGGGTCTCAGACATCGTGTCGGCCGGCCTCGCGGGCGTTGTTGGCGAACTGGGCGGCGATCAAAAGGCCCTTGAAGG
>JBIKTU010000334.1:0-3306 GCA_044347965.1 Caulobacter sp. | reverse complement strand
GGCGGCGGCGACAACCTTTTCCTGTCCTCGATCGTGGCGCTCAAGCCGGACACCGGCGACTATGTCTGGCACTACCAGACCACGCCCGGCGAGAGCTGGGACTACACCGCCACCCAGCACATCATCCTGGCCGACCTGACCATCGCCGGGAAGCCGGTGAAGGCCCTGATGCAGGCGCCCAAGAACGGCTTCTTCTACGTCCTCGACCGGGCGACCGGGAAGCTGATCTCGGCGAAGAACTATGTGCCCCAGACCTGGACGACCGGCGTCGACATGGCCACCGGACGTCCGATCGAGACGCCCAACGCCCGCTATGGCAAGGGGATGAACCTCGGCATGCCCGGCCCGCTGGGCGGCCACAACTGGCAGCCGATGGCGTTCAATCCGGGCACGGGCCTTGTCTACATCCCGGCCCAGGAGATCCCGTTCCCCTACATGCAGCCGGGCGGGGCCAACGCCAACTTCCGCTACCAGCCCGGCGTCTGGAACATCGGGGTCGATGTGCTGATCGCAGGCCTGCCGGACGATGAGGCGGCGCTCAAGGCCATCCGCTCCAGCCTCAAGGGCCGTCTGATCGCCTGGGATCCGGTCACCCAGACCGAGAAGTGGTCCGTGCCGCACGGCGGTCCGTGGAACGGCGGCGTGCTGACCACGGCCGGCGGCCTCGTTTTCCAGGGTTCGGCCACCGGCGAGTTCGCCGCCTATGACGCGGCGACCGGCGGCAAGCTCTGGTCCTTCGACACCCAGACCGGCGTGGTCGCGCCCTCGATGACCTACGAGATCGACGGCGAGCAGTATGTGGCCCTGATGGCCGGCTGGGGCGGCGGCTTCGCCCTGACCGCCGGGGCGGGCGTCGATCCGCGCTCGGAGGGCCCGCGCCGTCTGCTGGTCTTCAAGCTGGGCGGCAAGAAGACCCTGCCGCCTCGGCCGGTCTCGACCCGCGAGTTCCCGGACCTGCCGGCCGTCACCGGAACGCCGCAGCAGATCGCCGCCGGCAACATGACCTTCGCCAACTACTGCTCGGTCTGCCACGGGGCCAGCGCGGTGTCGGAGTTCTCGATTCCCGACCTGCGCTTCTCGCCTGTGACGACGGACGCGGCGGTCTGGAAGGGCGTGGTCATCGACGGCGACCGGGTCGACAACGGCATGGTCTCGTTCGCCAAGTACATGACCCCGGCCCAGGCCGAGGAGGTGCGCCAGTACGTGCTCTCCCTGGCCACGGCCCAGAAGGCGAGGATGGCGGCGGCGAAGCCGGCGAAGTAGAGGGGACGTATGGTCCTCTTCGCCGACGTTCCGCCGCCATCGCCCACCGTCGAAGCCGTCGTTGTCGAGGCGGCACGGCTTCCGCCCGCCCCAACCGACGCCGCCTTCGCGGTGGTGACGGTCGACGGCGGCGCGGTGGCGGCGTCCGCGCGGGTGGATGAGGCTCTGACCCTGGTCCCCGGGGTGCAGCTGTTCCGACGCACCTCCAGCGTCGCGTCCAACCCGACGACCCAGGGCATGACCGTCCGCGCCATCGCCGGCTCCGGCGCCGGCCGGGCGCTGGTGACCCTGGACGGCATGCCGCAGAACGATCCGTTCGGCGGCTGGGTGCTGTGGTCGGGCCTGCCGCCGGCCGGCATCGAGGGGGCGCTGGTCGTGCGCGGCGCGGGGGCGGGTCCCTACGGCGCAGGCGCCCTGACCGGGACCATCCAGCTGGCCGAGCGCACGCGTGTGTCGCCGGGCGGCGAGTACGAACTGTTCGGCGGCGAGCGTGGGCTGGCCGGCGGCAGCCTCGCCTTCGCGGCGGGCGACCTGATGATCGTCGGCGCGAGCCAGACCAGCGACGGCTGGATCCCCGTCGGCGCCGGACGAGGCGCGGCCGACGCTCCGCTGGCCTTCGAAGCCTCGAGCCTGGCCATTCGCTGGTCGCCGGAGTGGAGCGGCGGGGACCTGTCCCTGCGGCTATCCGGCTACCGCGAGGCGCGTGAGAGCGGCCTGGTCGGGGCCAGCTCCAGCGCCACGGGCGTCTCGGCCTCCGCCACCCTGACCGGCGCCTCGCCCGGCATCGGCAACGAATGGCGACTGCAGGCCTGGGCGAAGGCGAGCGACTTCGAGAACAGCTCCGTCGCCGTCGGGGCCGGCCGCGCCTTCACCACCCCGGCCAGCGTGCAGTTCGGCACGCCGGCCATCGGCCTGGGCTTCAACGCCGCCCTGCGCCACAGCACCGGCGACGGCGGCTGGGAGCTCGGCGTCGACGTCCGCTACGCCGACGGCGAGACCCGGGAGCGCTTCCGCTATCTTGCCGGCGCCTTTACCCGCGGCCGGGTGGCCGGTGGCTCGCAGGTTGTCGCCGGCGTCTACGGCGAGGCCTGGCGGGTCAGCGGCGACTGGCTGCTGACCGGCGGCGTCCGTCTGGACCGCTGGGCCAGCTTCGAAGGCGAGCGGGTGGAGCGCGACCTGGCGACCTCGGCCACGACCCTCGACCTAAAGCCGGCTGACGCCGACGGTTGGCAGCCGACTGCCCGGGCCGGCGTACGCCGCGACCTGGGCGAGGGCTATCTGCGCGCCGCCGCCTATGCCGGCTTCCGCCCTCCGACCCTGAACGAGTTGCACAGGCCGTTCCGGGTCGGCAACGACATCACCGAGGCCAACGCCGAGCTTGAGCCGGAGGTCCTCTACGGTCTCGAGTTCGGCGTCGGTGGAGAGGGGGCGGTCGACTGGTCCGCCACCCTGTTCGCCAACCGGCTTGAAGGCGCGGTGACCAATGTCACCATCGGCTTTGGGCCCGGCGCCTTCCCGGTCGCCGGCTTCGTCCCGGCGGGCGGCGTGCTGCGCCAGCGCCAGAACGCCGGTGATGTCGACGCCTGGGGCCTGGAGGCCGACCTCGGCTGGACGGTCAGCGACCGTCTACGGCTGAAGCTCTCCGGCGCCTGGACCCGGGCAGAGGTCGACGGCGGCTCGGCGGCGCCGCAGCTGACCGGCCTGCGTCCCGCCCAGACGCCGGAGCTGGCGATCAGCGCTGAAGCCGTCTGGACGCCGATCGCGCCGCTGACCCTGCGCCTTGCGATCCGCCACGAGGGCGACCGCTTCGACGACGACCTCAACAGCCGCGCCCTGTCGGCGGCGACTTCGGCGGATCTGCGGGCCGACTGGCGGGTGACGCCGTCCGTCGACCTCTATCTGTCGGCCGAGAACGTGACCGACGCCGCGGTCGAGACCGCCCGGACCTTCGACGGCATCAAGAGCCATGACCAGCCGCGAACGCTTCGTGTGGGCATCATCTGGCGGCCTTGACGCGCTTCCTTCCCCCTGGAGGGGGGGAAG
>JBIKTU010000017.1:0-11434 GCA_044347965.1 Caulobacter sp. | reverse complement strand
ATCCAGGCGATCATCGCCGTAGTCGTCGACTTGCCGCTGGTTCCGGCGACGCCGACCGAGCGCGGGGCGCCGTTGAACAGGTCGGCCAGCAGTTCCGGCCGACGCAGGACCTTCGCGCCGAGTTCGCGGGCGCGGACCATGTCCGGCACGGTGTCCTCGACCGCGGCGCTCGCCACGATGACCTGGTCGGCGCTGACGACGCCGCTGCCGTCCTGCGGGTGCAGCCCGATGTCGAGGTCAGCTAGGAACTGGAACTTCGCGCCGGTCATGCCCTTGTCGAGCGCCCGGTCGGACCCCTCCACGCGCACGCCCATGGCCTGGACGATGAGGGCGAGCGGCAGCATGCCGCTGCCGCCAATGCCGGAAAAGAAGTAGGGTCTGTCGCGAAGCATGTCCGGGCAATATACGGTCGCGGGCAGGGCGGCAAACGGCCGGAAGGACGCTGACGGGGATGGGCGAGCGGGTCAGGATCGGCGTGGTCGCGCCCTCGTCCTTCATCGACCCCGCCGTGCCCGATGAGGTGACGGCTTTCGCCAGGGCGCACTATGGCGACCGGGTCGAGCTGGTGTTCGATCCCCAGTGCTTCGCCCGCCACGGCCATTTCGCCGGAACCGACGCCGAGCGGGCGGAAGGCGTCCTGCGCATCGCCAATGATCCCGGCATCGACGCGGTCTGGTTCGCGCGCGGCGGTTACGGCTCCTGCCGCCCGGCCGAGGCCATCCTCGCGGGGCTGGACGAGGCGGCGCGGCGCAAGGCCTGGATGGGCTACAGCGACGGCGGCGCGCTGCTGGCGGGGCTGTACCGGGCGGGCTTTCCGCACCTCGCCCACGGGCCGCTGCCGCACGATATCCGCCGCGCCGGCGGCGAGGCGGCCGTGGCCCGCGCCCTCAGCTGGTTGGTCGACCGCGACCCCGCCGCGCTGGAACCGAACCTCGTGCGCGGCGAGAAGACCGTCGCGTTCAACCTGACCATTCTCAGCCAGATTCTCGGCACGCCGCTGGAGCCGGATCTGACCGGCCATGTGCTGATGCTCGAGGAGGTCGGCGAGTACGCCTACCGCATCGACCGAATGATGTTCCATCTGACCGGCAACCCGGCCATCCGCCGCGTGAAGGGCATCCGGCTCGGACGCTGCTACGTCGACGAGAACCCGACCGCCGACTTCGCGATGACGGCGGAGGAGATCGTCCGCTTCTGGTGTGAGCGATCGGGGATCGCCTTCCTGGGCGCGGCCGACATCGGCCATGACGCGGGGAACAGGGTCGTGCCGTTCGGGGGCGTCTGACGCCCCTCGTCATCCATCAGCCGTCATGGCCCGACTTGTTCGGGCCACCCATGGACACGGGCAGCCGGGAGGGCGGGCGGCGGATCGGCCGCGCGTATTGTGGCCTGCACACCACGCATGGGTGGCCCGGACGAGCCGGGCCATGACGATGGGGTTGAGCCCTACAGAAACAGCTTGTTGTAGTCGCTCGGCGGGCCGCCCGCCGCGCTGAGCGCATCCGAATCCCCGGTCTCCAGGAAGGCCGTCGTCGCTGTCTTCAGGGCCGCCAGCGCCGCGCGGGCAAGGCCCGTCGCCGACGACAGCCGCCGGGCGCCCAGCGCCTCCAGCGCCGCCGCGGCCGGCAGCCCCGGGCGGGCCATGACGTTCAGCGGCAGTCCGCAGCCCCGGGCGATGGCGGCGATATGGACCTCTTCCACCACGTTGGGGATAAACAGGCCGCTCGCCCCGGCTTCGCGATACAGCGCTCCACGGCGCAACGCCTCGGCCACCGCCGCCTCGCCCTCGGCCAGACCCTTGAGGAAGACGTCCGTGCGGGCGTTGACGAACAGGTTCACCCCGGCCCTGGCCGAGGCCTCTCGCACGGCGGCGATCTTGCGGGCCAGACGCTCCGGCGGCTCGTTCCCGTCCTCGATGTTGATCCCGACCGCGCCGGCGTCGATCACCCGGGCGACGTTCCGGGCCACCTCGGCGGGATCATCGGCGTAGCCGCCCTCGAAGTCGCAGGTCACCGGGATCGACACGACCCGGGTGATCTCGGTCACCGTGGTGATCAGGAAGTCGACCGGCAGGTGGTGGCCATCGGCATAGCCGTGCGCCCAGCAGACCGCCGCGCTCGAGGTGGCGACGGCCCTGGCGCCGAGGGTCTCGATGACCCGCGCGGAGCCGGCGTCCCAGGCGTTGGGAAGAAGCAGGAAGCCCTTGTCGTGCAGGGCGTGGAAGGCAGCGGCGTTGTTCATCCGCCGACCATAGGTCCGCGCGGCCGGAGCGTCAGCCCCGACGGTCGCGGAAAGCGGACCTCAATGGCCCGCCGAACCCTCGAACACGCCCGGCGCCAGGCGTTCGTCCTCATCGCCCGGGGCGGTCGCGGCCACGAAGCGGCGGTCGCAGTAGGGGCAGTCGACCCAGCCGGCCTCGCCCATTTCCAGCCATACCCGAGGGTGGCCGAGCGCCCCGCCGACGCCTTCGCAGGCGATGCGGTGCGAGCGGACCGTCACCGTCTCCGGCGCGGGGAGCTGCGCCGCCTGGGGCAGCGGGGTCGCGGCGGGGGTCGTCGCCTTGGGCTTGCGGGCCATCGAGGGTCTTCCGTGCAAAGCGTCAGGCCGCCCTTGGCTGGACGGCGCGCGAGGCATACCTATGCGACGCGCCGCTTTGGCGTCAACGACCCCGGGTTCCCATGCCGCTCCCTGACTACGCGATCGAGGCCGAGGGCCTCTACAAGACCTACGCCGGCACCAAGACCTCGCCGCCGAAACAGGCGCTGAACGGCATCGACCTGAAGATCCCCCGGGGCTCCATCTTCGGTCTGCTGGGACCGAACGGGGCCGGAAAGTCGACCTTTATCAACATCCTGGCCGGACTGACCCGCAAGACCTCGGGCACGGTGCGGATCTGGGGCCGCGATATCGACGAGCGATCCCGCGACGCCCGCGCCGCCATCGGGGTGGTGCCGCAGGAACTGGCCGCCGACGTCTTCTTCACCCCGCGCGAATCGCTCGAGGTCCAGGCGGGCATGTACGGCGTGCCGAAGAGCGAGCGCCGCACCGACGAGCTGCTGGCCGCGCTGGGCCTGTCGGACAAGGCCGGCGCCTATGTCCGCATGCTGTCGGGCGGCATGAAGCGCCGGCTGATGGTGGCCAAGGCGATGGTCCACCAGCCGCCGGTGCTGATCCTCGATGAGCCGACCGCCGGGGTCGATGTCGAGCTGCGCCGCCAGCTGTGGAACTACGTCGTGGGGCTCAACCAGATGGGCGTGACCATCGTCCTGACCACCCACTATCTCGAGGAGGCGCAGGAGCTCTGCGACCAGATCGCCATCATCAACAGGGGCGAGGTCGCGGCCTGCGAGCCGACGGCGACCCTGCTCAAGCGTCTGGACACCCGCAACGTCGTGGTCACGCCCGACCAGCCGGTGGCGATCGCGCCCGACCTGACCGGCTTCGAGACCCGCCTGCGCGAAGGCGGCTCCTTCGCGGTGACCTACAAGACGGGTCAGTCCAGCGTCGAACAGGTGCTGGCGGCGGTGAAGGCCAGCGGCCTGAGCATCAAGGACATCGCCACCGAGGACCCCGACCTGGAAGACGTCTTCCTGGCCCTGACCTACGAGGCGCCCGGCGGCGTCAGTCCCACGAAGGACTGACGCGCCCAGGCATTGCGTGCTTCGACACGCGCTCTGGCGAGCGCTGCTCAGCATGACGTGCGTGGCTAGCCCGCTGACTACGTCATCCTGAGCAGCCGCGAAGCGGCGTGTCGAAGGACGCACGGCCGGGCGGTCCCCCGCCCCCTACAGCTCGATCATGTCGAAATCCGACTTGGGCGTCCCGCATAGCGGGCAGACCCAGTCGGCCGGGATGTCGGCCCAGCGGGTGCCGGGGGCCAGACCCTCGCCCGGATCGCCCTCGGCCTCGTCGTACAGATAGCCGCAGGTCCGGCACTGCCAGGTCTTGAAGGCGTCTTCCGTGGTCATGGGCGAGTCTCCGGATGCGGATGGGCGGCGAAACTGAGGCGCAGGGTCGCCAGGCTGGTTTCGCGGATGGGGTCGAGGTCCATGTCCGGATCGACAAGGCACTGCACCGACAGGCCCAGCAGCAGGCTGCCGACCATCAGGGCGGCGGCGTCCGGGTCCAGGTCCGCGCGGATCGCGCCCTCGTCCTGGCCGCGGATGACGATGCCTTCCAGCAGCCGCTCGACCCGCTCGTGGGAGGCGGCGAAGGCTGTCCGCAACGCAGACAGGTCCGACACCGCGTCGGCCAGCAGCATGAAGTAGGCCCGGCCCTCGGCCTCCAGCCGCAGCTGGCGCAGATAGTGGTCGACATAACCCAGAAGCGCCTCGAGCCCCGGCGCGGAGTCTATGCCGGCGGCGTCCAGAGCCTCGGACTGCCGCTCGTGCAGGTGGGCGATGAGCGCCTCGGTCATGCCCTGCTTGGAGCCGAACTTCTGGGTCGCCAGGCCGCGGCTGTAGCCGGCCCGCGCGCCGATCGCCTCGAAGGTCGCGGCCCGCACCCCCTGCTCGACGATCACTTCCGTCGCCGCGCGCAGCAGTCGTCGCTCGGACTCGTCGCGGCGCTGGGCCTGCGAACGCCGGGTCGTGACGGTCTGGTCGCGGTCGGGCATGACCAAGTCCTAACTTATTTGTTGGCTGCATAGCAACTGAATGCTAGCCTCCCTTCGAGGCTGCCCCCAGAGAGCCGCCAGGGGAAGACGCAAGGAGCGCCAGCATGATCCCGCAGGACGTCGCCAACACCATCATCGACCCGAAAGCCTACGCCGACTGGAACCGCATCGATGACGCCTTCCGCTGGCTGCGCGCCAATGCGCCGCTCGAGCAGGCCCAGCCCGACGGCTTCGATCCGTTCTGGGTGGTGACGCGCTTCGCCGACATCCAGGAGGTCGAGAAGCAGAACGACCTGTTCCACAACGGCGACCGCGCCACGGTGGTCACGCCGATCGAGGTCGACAGGCGGGTGCGCGAGATGACCGGCGGTTCGCCGCATCTGGTCCGCTCCCTGGTCCAGATGGACAACCCCGACCACATGAACTACCGGCGCCTGACCCAGGCCTGGTTCCTGCCGCAGAACATCCGCGGCCTCGAGGCGCGCATCCGCGAGATCGCCCGCGGCTTCGTCGACCGCATGGCCGCCAGGGGCGACCGGTGCGATTTCGCCAAGGATGTCGCCTTCCTCTATCCGCTGCATGTGATCATGGAGGTCCTCGGCGTTCCGGAGATCGACGAGCCACGCATGCTCAAGCTGACCCAGGAGCTGTTCGGCAGCGCTGACCCGGAGCTGAACCGCGGCGGCGCGGTCACCGACGTCGACACCGGCGTCGCCAACATCCAGGCCACGGTCATGGACTTCATGACCTACTTCAACGCCATGACCGAGGACCGCCGCGCGAACCCGCGCCAGGACCTCGCCAGCGTCATCGCCAACGGCCAGATCGAGGGCAAGCCGCTCGGCCACCTGGAGGCGATGAGCTACTACATCATCGCCGCCACCGCCGGCCACGACACCACCTCCAACACCACTTCGGGCGCCCTGTGGGCGCTGGCGGAGAACCCGGACCAGTTCCGCAAGGTGAAGGATAACCTCGCCCTGATCCCCGGCCTGATCGAGGAATCGATCCGATGGGAGACGCCGGTGAAGCACTTCATGCGCACCGCCACGGCCGACACCGAACTGGCCGGGCGCAAGATCGCCAAGGGGGACTGGCTGATGCTCAGCTATCCGTCCGGCAACCGCGACGAGAGCGTCTTCACAGACCCCTATCGCTTCGACATCGAGCGCACGCCCAACAAGCACGTGGCCTTCGGCTACGGCGCCCACGTCTGCCTCGGCCAGCACCTGGCGCGGATGGAGATGCGGGTCCTGTGGGAGGAGCTGCTGCCGCGCCTCGAAAGCGTCGAGCTCGACGGAACTCCGCGCCGCATGGAAGCCAGCTTCGTCTGCGGGCCCAAGTCGGTGCCCGTGCGGTTCAGGATGACCTGATCCCGGCGGTCCGGTTCGACGCCCGTCGAATCGCGCCGGCGGCGGGGTAGCGCTGCGCAAAGACTTCGGCTAAACACCCGCCTCCGCCAGCGATCCGCACCCGTAGCTCAGCTGGATAGAGCGTTGCCCTCCGAAGGCAAAGGTCACACGTTCGAATCGTGTCGGGTGCGCCATTCTCCGGGCCATAGGTGCGGAACCGCCGGGTGTTTCGGCGTCCGGCCAGCCTCATGCCCCTTCCCCCCGCTGTCTGTCAGTCCGCGGTGACGGTCCGCGGATCGACCCCCAGCTGCCGCAAGGCTTGCACAAGCTGAAAGAACCTCAGGTTCATCGTGTTGCGGGACTGGTGGGCCTCGGGCGTCAACTGCTTGTCCATCACGTGCAGGTAGCCGCCGCGCACACGGCGGATCCATCCCCGCTGGACATACATGTTCACGCGTCCGCGGATGATGTCCTCGCTGACCTTCACGCGCCGGGCGACCTCGGCGATGGTCACGGGCCGGCGGGCTGAATCAGGAGGCGGCACGTCGACGCCCGCATACTTCCAGTTGAGGTCCCGGTCGAACCGGAGAAGGTCGCCGTTCATGTTGCTGACCGCCGAGTTCACCAGGCTGTTGAAGGCTTCTTCCTCGTCGGCGATCCGCGCCTCCTGCATGCGCAGAAGATAGTCATCAATCAAGGCGTTGATGGCCATGGACCGGGACGGCGCCGTCACAGCGTTCTGCGGCGAGATGCTGCTGAACATGTCCAGATCCAACCCGGTCTCCCGGAGCTCGACGAGATAGCCGCGGAGATTTCGCCACTTGTCGTCGCAATCCGCGAGATAGGCCGGCGACTCCAGGTACTCGGGCGACATCCGAAGCCGGCTGGCGCTGACCCTCTGGCAACGACCTGCCGCCTCCAGGTCGAGCACCTTGCGGCGGCAGGTCTCATAGGACAGGCCAAGCGACAGTCCGATGGCCCGCGCGCTTACCGAGCGCTGGGAATTGGGCCCCGTCTCACCGGTCGGTCGGGTCGCCTGGATCAGCCCAAGCTCCACCAGCGCCATCAGGAGATCGCCGTCACAGCGCGCCGTTATGCGGGCGACTTCGTCCAGAATGAAGCTTGTGACGGGTCGCGACAGAAGGCGTCCGTAGGCGAGCAATGGCTCGGATTCAGAAACGTCCCTGGACACCTTATCCCCCCAACGGCGCTGAGGCGGCCCCGACCTCCAAACTCCGGAATATGAGTAATTTGACACGGCTCCTCAGCCGTCAAGCCGACGTCCATCTGGGGTTGAAAACCGCGGCCAGAAAACGACTGCCCGGACCCTACTCCGGGCGGTTGAGGATCGAGGCGGTCGCCACCAGTTCCCCCAGCAGGGCCATGGTCGCCGCGCCCGAGCATTCGAAGGGATTGAGCTCGACCCGCCTGAAGTACTTCAGCAGCAGGGCGGGGTTGAGCTTGTTGATGCTCACATGGCCCATCGTCCAGTTGCCGAACCGCCGTTCCGAAATCTCCTCGTAGGCGAGAAGTCGAACCTGCTGGTGACGATCGTCCCGGACGATGGCGTTGAAGAGGTCGCAGACCTCGTCGCGGCCGCCCTCGATGACCTGCAGGAACAGGTCATCGGAGACGCAGAGCAGACCGGTGATGCCCAGCGCCGGGTTGTTCTTGCGCGACTGCTCGAGGATCGTGTCGAGGGCGGCCCCTTGCAGGGCGGCGACAGGACGGCTGGCGTAGAGACAGCGAACCAGCATCATCAGCTCCGGTGCTTCAGCAGCGAGAGGAACTCGCTGCGCAGGTGGTGATCCTTGAGGAACGAGCCCCGCATCACACTGTTGATCATCATGGTCTCGTTATCCTTCACGCCGCGCCAGTGCATGCAGAAGTGATCGGCTTCCATGACAACGGCCAGACCGTCGGGCCGCACCTTCTCCATCAGAAGGTCGGCCATCTGGGTGATGGCCTCCTCCTGGATCTGGGGGCGTGACATCACCCATTCGGCGAGGCGGGAGTATTTCGACAGGCCGATGAGGTTGGAGTGCTCGTTGGGCATCAGCCCGACCCAGAGCTTCCCCATGATCGGACAGAAGTGGTGGCTGCAGGCGCTGCGGATCGTGATCGGGCCCACGATCATGAGCTCGTTCAACGCCTCGGCGTTCGGAAACTCCGTGACCGGAGGCGGGCTGGCGTAGCGGCCCCGGAACACCTCGGTCAGATACATCTTGGCCACGCGCCGCGCCGTTTCCCGGGTGTTGTGATCACTCTCGGTGTCGATCACCAGGCTTTCCAGCACGCCCGTGAACTTGCCTTCCACCTCGGCGAGGAGCGCCTCGAGATCGCCGGGCTCCAGGAAGGCGGAGATGTTGTCGTTCGCGTGGAAGCGCTTACGGGAGGCCTTCAATCGAACGCGGATCTTCTCCGAGACGGGCTCGTCGGGGGTGTGGGGCTTGCTCACCGGCTCTCCATTCGCAAGACGCCGGCCGCCCGTCCCGGGCGGTTGGCGGGACAGTTCTGCGGGGCCGTCCGCATGATGTCTTTAAACCCGGGGCGCATCGCAGGCCAAGGCTAACGCGCGCTGGCCGCCGGGCCGGGCGAGACCGGAATCCAGACTTCGTTGCGACGCATGAACCACAGCGTCCACGGCGGATCGTACCGCGCCAGGGACGAGCGGCCGGCGCTGGCCAGCTTGCGGCGGGCCATGAAGGCGCGCAGCGCCGTCGTCCGACGCTCGACCTCGGCCGGCGAGGCCAGGCCCGAGAAGCGCACGACAGCGAAGCGCTGCGGCGGAATCTCCAGGAGGCGGACCCGCGGGTCGTTCGGCGTCGGCAGGGTCTTGAGCGTGTACTCCGACGGCATGACGAAGCGTACGAACCAGGCGCCGTCGCTCCCCGACTGCGTTACCGGCGCGGTCATGGCGATGGTCTCGCCCTTGGCCCGTTCCTGAACGACGGGGGCCGTCATGGCGATGCTCTGCTGCCGGGTGTTGCCGCCGAAGATATAGCCCGCCAGCAGCCGGAACCCCGCGCTGGAGGCCTCGTCCCGGTCACCGCCGACCCTGACCTCGGCCGCCAGAAGCGTCGGATAGTCCCGAATCTCGAAATCGCCTTCCCGAACGGCGACCTTGAACGGTGGCTCTTCGGTCGCCATGGCGGGAGTCCCGACGGTCAAAACAGCAAGGATGAGGCCGAGGAAAACATGTCTCATCACCCTTAAACGCGCGCCGGCGCCGTTTGGATCCCTCCGGCCTCGCGAAGCCGCAAAGGGTCTCAGAACCAGCCGGCCTCTCGCAGGGCCCTGGCGTAGGCGCGGCTGACCGGGGCCTCCACGCCGTTCTCCAGGGTCAGGGTGGCCTTGCCGTCGCCGCGACGGGCATCGGTTACGGCGTCGCGGGCGACCCACCATGAGCGGTGCACCCGGGCGCCCTCCAGGCCTTCCAGCTCGACGACGGCGTCCGACAGGCGCATCAGGATCAGATCCTGACCCTTGCTGGTATGCAGCCGCAGGTAATGGTCCTCGGCCTCCACGGCATGGATCCGGGCGCCCCGGAGCTTGACCGGCAGGCGTTCCAGGAAACGGGGCGGGGCCTCGCCGGCCGGCGCGGCGTGGGTTTCGGCGGGCGCGCGCTGGGTGAAGTAGTTCAGCGCCGTGATCACGCAGGTGATCACGAACACGGGCCCCACGAAGTAGGGCAGGTGTTCCGGCCGTGGCTCGCGATCAAAGAAGAGGTTCGTTACCGCCCAGATGATCAGGGTCAGCGGTACGGTGAGCGCCACCACGATCACCCCGCCCTGGAACGCCGGGCGGTCGTCGAACCAGCCGCCGCGATCGACCAGCTCTGAGACGACGAAGCCGGCCAGGCCGCCGATGAGCATGACGGTGACCCAGTAGAACAGCCTGCCGGGAAGTGGCGCCCCGCCTGTTCCGAAAGCGCCCGACAGCGCCAGGAAAACCCCGGCGCCGGCCGCGATGAGCAGGCCCCGCGTATGGCGTGAGGCAATCACCGTGGCGATCCACGATGCGTGAACGGCGCCGCGCGGCGTTTCGCGAACGGCGCTGGTCTTCCCGCGTATCGGCGACTGCGTGTCCAGGTCCCCGCCCCTAAGCCTTCCGTCATCGACAACCCGCCAGCACAGGCTGACCCCGATGACCTCATCCCGGATGAAGACCGCCGCCCTCTTCCTGTCAATCGTGACCCTGCAAGGCGTGATGCTCGCGGCGCTGCCGCCGGGCGCCGCCCTGGCCGCCGAGCCGGCCGCCGAGCCTGCTACCCTCACGATCACCTTCGAGGGGATCACCCAGGTCTCCGGAGAGATCCGGGGCCAGCTGTTCGCCAGCGAGGCGGCCTATGGCGGCAAGGGCGGCCCGCCGGCGGCGATGTTCGCCCTGCCGGTCGCCGGCGGCAGCGTCTCGACCACGGTCACAGGCCTTGCGCCGGGCCGCTACGCGATCCGGGCCTTCCACGACGTCGATGGCGATGGACGGATGGGCGCCAACCCGTTCGGCATTCCGACCGAACCGTTCGCCTTCTCCAACAACGCACGCGGCGCCTTCGGGCCGGCGACCTGGGCCGACGCGGCCTTCGAAGTCGCCGGCGACACCGCCGCCGTCATCACCATCGACTGACCTGCCTGATCGCCGGAGCCGATACCATGAACCGCCGTTCCTTTCTCTCGAGCGCCGCCGCCGGCCTCGCCGCCGCGGCCCTCGGCCCCGATGTCCTGCACGCCGCCGCGGCCAGCGCGGGTGACTGGACGCTGGGGGTCGCCGACGTCGAGGCCGATCTCCCGCGCCGGGCGCTTTCGCGCCTGCACGGCCGCGCGCCCGCCGGCCTGTCCGGGACCCTGTTCCGCAACGGGCCGGCGAAGTTCCACCGTCCGGGCGGCTCTGCCCTGCACTGGTTCGACGGCGACGGCATGGTCCGCGCCTTCCGCATCGATGAGGGCGAAGCCAGCCTCGCCGCGCGGTTCTTGGATACGCCGAAGCGGCGGGCCGACACGGCGGCGAACGGCGTCGTCAGCGCCGGCTTCGGCACCCCGCATCGCAAGGGCGGGCGCGGCGCGAACAACGACGACGTCAACCCGGCCAACATTTCAGTGATGCAGGCCGGCGGCGAGATGTGGGCGCTATGGGAGACCGGCTCGCCCATGGCCTTCGACCCGGTGACGCTGGAGACCAGGGGCTTCAAGACCCTGCGCCCGGATCTGGCGCGCATGCCGTTCCTGGCCCACCCGAGGGTCGAGCCCGGCGGCCGGGTCTGGAACCTCGGCGTCTTCGGACAGAAGGCGATCGTCTGGCGCCTGGCCCCTGACGGATCCCTGGAGGCGGCCGATCCGATCGCGCTGCCCCGCGCCAGCTACATCCACGACTTCACCGCCACCGAGCGGCATCTGGTCATCGTGCTGCAGCCCTGGATCCAGGACCGCTTCGCCATGCCCTTCATGGACAGCCTCAGCTGGCGGCCGGA
>JBIKTU010000333.1:0-3317 GCA_044347965.1 Caulobacter sp. | reverse complement strand
GCTGACGACGGTGGCGACATAGCCGGTCGCCCGCTGGATCATCCGGCGGCCGTCGGCGGGCAGGTCGAAGACCATCTCCGGCGGCTGGATCGCCAGCTTATCGAAGTCGATGATGTTGACGTCGGCCTTCATGCCCGGCGCCAGCACGCCGCGGTCGTTCAGGCCGTAGAGACGGGCCGTGTCGCGCGTCTGCATCGACACCACCTTCTCCAGAGGCAGGGTCGGGCCGCGCTTCCGGTCGCGGACCCAGTGCGTCAGCATGTAGGTGGGGAAGCTGGCGTCGCAGATGACGCCGCAGTGCGCCCCGCCGTCCGACAGGCTCAGCACCGTGTTCGGATCGTGCATCATCGCGTGGATGTGGTCGAAGTTGAACTCGCTGTAGTTCAGCAGGGGCAGGTAGATGTAGCCGCGGCCGTCGTTCTCCATGAGCATGTCATAGACGATGGCGTCCGGGCTCTGACCGCTCGCCTGCGCCAGCGCCTTGATGGAATCCTCGGCGCTGGGTTCGTAGTCGAGGTTTCCGTCCGGCTGCTGCAGCCGGAACATGCGGTCGAAGCCCTGGGTCATGATGGCGCCGAGCGGGCCCATCTTCTTGCTGGGATCGGCCAGGATGGCGGCGCGGACGGTCGGGTCCTTCAGCTTCTCGAGGCGCTCCTCGAACGGCAGATGGGCGATATCGCGATAGGTCTGCCGGCCGACGAAGGGGTGGATCGTGCTCTGCCAGCCCAGCACCAGGCCCGTCGGTCGACAGGCGATCTGGGCGGCGATGCTGGCGCCCTGGGCGCGCGCCTGCCGGGTCAGGTCCAGCAGCTTGACCCAGTTGTCCGGCTGCATGGGCGACTGCAGCAGGCTGTAGGTGACGGTCACGCCGGTATCCATCGACATGGCGCGCATCCAGGCGAACTCGGCGTCGGCCGGGTTCATGTCGGACGACATCTCGAACACGCCGGGACCGACCGAAGCCATGGCCTTGCCGATGGCCAGCAGCTCGTCGGCCGCCGCCGTGGTGCCCGGCATCACCGTGCCGTCCTTGGTGGTGTGGACCACCGTGCGCGAGGTCGAGAAGCCCAGGGCCCCGGCCCGCATGCCTTCGGCGACGATGGCCGACATGGCGGCGATGTCCTCCGGCGTGGCGTCCTCGTTGCGCGCGCCGCGGTCACCCATGACATAGGCGCGGACCGCGCTGTGCGGCACGTGGGTGGCGACGTCCAGGACGCGCGGCTTGCCGTCCAGGCTGTCGAGGTACTCGGGGAAGGTCTCCCAGTCCCAGCTGATGCCTTCGGCCAGGGCCGAGCCGGGGATGTCCTCGACCCCCTCCATCAGCTCGATCAGCCAGTCGTGGCGGTCGCGCTTCACCGGCGCGAAGCCGACGCCGCAGTTGCCCATGACGGCGGTGGTCACGCCATGCCAGCTGGACGGCGACAGATACGGATCCCAGGTGACCTGGCCGTCATAGTGGGTGTGGATGTCGACCCAGCCGGGCGTGACGATCAGGCCGGCGGCGTCGATCTCGCGCCGCCCCTGCCCGGTTACCGTCCCGACCGCCGTGATGACGCCGTCGTCGATGGCGATGTCGCCGGCCCGGGCGGGCGCGCCTGTTCCATCGACGATGCGGCCGTTGCGGATCACCAGATCATGCATGGTCAGCTCCCTGCCCCGCGGCCCGGCTCCTGTTCCGGAGACCTGGATGACGCGCGCGGAAGGATAATGACCCCTTCCGGGGTAACTCGAAAGTATGACCCGGCGTAAGGCGGCGGCGCTTTTTCCCCGCGCCGCCGCCAACGCGGTTCTAGGCGGCGAAGCGCTTCAGCCGCTGGGCGATGATCTCTTCCGCCTCGGACATGATGCGGTCGATCAGCTCCTTGACGGTCGGGATGTCGTGGATCAGGCCCGCGACCTGACCGCAGGACCAGCCGCCGGCGTCCATCTGACCGTCGATCATGACCTTGGGATAGACGCCCGCCACCTCGGCGGCGATGTCGGCGAAGGAGACGGTGTCGCCCTTCTCCTTCTCGGTCTGAAGCAGACGCTCGACGGCCACGTTGGTCAGCACGCGCTCGGTGTTGCGCAGCGGCCGCATGATCAGGCGGGTGTCCAGCTCGGTGGCGGCGACCAGCGCGTCCTTGACGTTCTGGTGGACCGGCGCGTCCCTGGTGGCGATGAAGCGGGTGCCCATGTTGATGCCTTCGGCGCCCATGGCCAGGGCGGCGACCAGCTGCGAGCCGGTGCCGCAGCCGCCGGAGGCGACGAACGGAATCTTCAGCTCCTCGGCGGCGCGGGGCAGCAGCACCCAGTTGCCGACGTCGTCCTCGCCCGGGTGGCCGCCGCACTCGAAGCCGTCGACGCTGACCGCGTCACAGCCGATGGACTCGGCCTTCACCGAGTGGCGGACCGAGGTGCATTTGTGAATCACCCTGATGCCGGCCTCCTTCAGGCCCGGCAGCCACTTCGCCGGGTTGTTGCCAGCGGTCTCGACCGCCTTCACGCCGCTCTCGACGATCGCCTGCACAAAGCCCGGGTAGTCCGGCGGCGTCACCGCCGGCAGGAAGGTCAGGTTCACGCCGAACGGCTTGTCGGTCATCTCCCGGCAGCGCTTGATCTCGGCGGCGAGCTTCTCGGGCGTGCCCTGGGTCAGGCCGGTGATGATGCCCAGACCCCCGGCGTTGGACACCGCGGCGGCCATTTCGGCGAAGCCGACATAGTGCATGCCGCCCTGGATGATGGGGTGCTCGATCTCGAACAGTTCGGTGATGCGGGTTTTCACTGGGGCCTCCATTGCCGGTTCTTGTGCTTTGGCCCCTTGTTGGAGTTCCTCGCCGCGCCTGACAAGCGCAGAAGCGCTGACAGCGTGCTCAGGGCGTTGCCACTTGCCGGGCTAAAGTGGCATGAAGGCTGTCAATACAAGGCGGCGACAGGCCGCGCTCCGGGGAGGCGGGCATGACGGGACTCTACAGGATCTTCGGCTCGGAGATGTCGCCTTACTCGGTCAAGGTGCGGTCCTACGCCCGCTACAAGGGCATTCCGCACGAATGGATCCCCCGGACCACGGCCAGCGAGGAGGCCTACCGGAAGTACGCCCGCCTGCCGATCGTCCCGACCGTGGCGACGCCGCAGGACGAGGGACTGCAGGACTCCACGCCGATCATGGAAACCCTCGACGCCCGCTTCCCGGAGCCGTCGATCCATCCGGCCGATCCGGCGCTCGCCTTCCTGTCGGCCCTGATCGAGGAGTTCGGCGACGAGTGGGGCAACAAGCTGATGTTCCACCACCGCTGGTTCGCGCAGGTCGACCAGCTGGCCTCGGCCCAGACCCTGGC
>JBIKTU010000332.1:0-3321 GCA_044347965.1 Caulobacter sp. | reverse complement strand
AGCCGATGGGACCGGGGCCGCCACAACGGCTACTACTGGAACAACCGCTGGTACTACGGCCCGCCGCCGGCCACCTACTACGGCCATCCGGGCTATCGCCCCGGCTACGCCGCGTGGCGTCGCGGCGCCTACCTGCCGCCGTCCTACCGGGGCCGGGGCTACGTGGTCAGCGACTACGGCCGCTACGGCCTGCGCGCGCCGCCGCGCGGTTACTACTGGTACCGCGACGGCGACAACTATCTGCTTGCCGCCCTGGCCACCGGCCTGATCCTCGACGTGATCATCAACCACTAGACCGTCGACAGCCGATACGAAGAGCCCCCCGGAAGCCTTTGCTTCCGGGGGGCTTTTCCATCAGGCCCGCGCGGCTTGGTCCTACTTTTTCGGCGGCGGCGCGCCGCCGAGGTCCTTCACCATGGAACGGGTGATGTCCTCTTCCTGGTCGGCGCCGCGGCGGGCCGAGCGCTTGGCGCCGTACAGCCCCTTCAGATAGGCCTTGTCCCATTCGGTCATGCCGGGGACGGGTTCGACGCCGGCCTCGCGGTCGGCGAACAGATTCAGCACCGAGGACACACCGGCGGGGTTCGCGTCCGGGTCGACCTGCGCCAGGCCGATCATGGCGATGTAGTCGGCAAGGCTGGTCATGCGCAGCTTGCCCATCCGGGTCACGTCCATGACGATGATCACGCGGTCGAAGTCGTCCCGGGTGCCGCTGTTCAGGCGGCCGACCTGGCGGACCCTGACCTGATCACCCCTGTTGTACTGCTGGCCATCGGCGGTCGTGCGGCGGGTGACATGCCACCAGCGCACCGGGGCCTTCGACGCCATGAAGGCGTCGAACGAGGTCCTGGTGGCGCGAATGCCGTCATCGTATTTGGCGAAGGCGGAAGGATAATCCTTCACCAGATCCCTGGTCAGCGCATCGGAATCGGCGGTGCCGAAGATGATCATGTTCGGCTTGCAGCCCGGCTTTCCGACTTCCAGGCCGATCTCCAGGGCGGCGGCTGCGATACGGTCGAGGATCAACTGGCCGTAGTAGGGCCGAAAGCCCATCACGCCTGGGCAGACCTTGCGATCCCAGCGGCCCAGACGCCTGTTGCCCGTCTCGTCGGCGACCGTGGCCACGAAGGCCTCGATGGCCCTGGTTTCCGGGAGCGGCCGGGCCGTCACGACCAGGCTTTCGACGGTCGAACCCTCTTCGGCCGGGCGCGTCGCGGGTTGCTGCGCGAGAAGCGCGACGCTGAGCGCCGCCGCGGACCAGATCGACATCGGATACTCCCCAGAACACTGCGACAGGAGCAAGCGCGCCCGCCCCCGCCGCGTTAGCCGTCGCCGGCTCGATCTTCAAGTTAAGTCGCCGCAATGCGGCAACAGGATCCCGAAACGCAAAAGGGCCGGCGCGAAGCCGACCCTTTCACACGGTCACCGGCGCGCGCGGCGCCGATCAATCAATAGCCGTCGGGCAGGTCGTCCTCGGCCTCGATCTCCTTCTTGGAGACCTTCTTGTCCTTGATCGTGGCCTTGGCGAAGATCAGCTCGACGACCTTGTCCTCGTAGAGGGGGGCGCGCAGCTGGGCCTGGGCGTTGGGGTTGGAACGGAAGAACTCGAACACCTGCTGGGCCTGCTGGCCGTACTGCATGGCTTCGCGCTGCATGGCCTGCATCAGTTCCTGGTCGGTGACCTGGACGTTGTCGCGGCGGCCGATCTCGGCCAGCACCAGGCCCAGGCGCACGCGGCGCTCGGCGATGCGGCGGTACTCGTCCTTCAGCTGGTCTTCGGTCTTGCCGGCGTCTTCCGGCGGCAGACCACCGGCGGCCTTGTCCTGCTCGACCTGTTGCCAGATGCCGGCGAACTCGGCGTCGACCATTTTCGGCGGCAGATCGAAGGCGTGACCCTTGTCCAGCTCGTCGAGCAGGGCGCGCTTGAGCTTGAAGCGCGACTGGTTGTCGTAGCCCTGCTGCAGGTTCTTGCTGAGGGTTTCCTTCAGGGTCGCCAGGTCCGACAGCCCCAGGCGCTTGGCCAGCTCGTCGTCCGGTTCGGCGTCGACCGGGGCGCGGACTTCATGCACCTTCACGGCGAACTCGGCGTCCTTGCCGGCCAGGTCCTCGGATTGATACGGGGTCGGGAAGGTCACCTTGACCGTGACGTCGTCACCCGGCTTGGCGCCGACCAGCTGGCCTTCGAAGCCCGGGATGAACTGGCCCGAGCCGAGCGTCAGCTCGAAGCCCTCGCCCTTGCCGCCCGGGAACTCGACGCCGTCGACGCTGCCGACGAAGTCGATCAGAACCTGGTCGCCGTCCTTGGCCTTCAGCGACTTGCCGGTGCGCGGCGCGAAGGTCCTGGCCTGCTTGGCCAGGTCGGCGAGCGCCTCGTCGACTTCCTTCTCGCTCGGGCTGTAGACCGGACGGGTCAGCTTGATGCCGGCGATGTCGATCGGCTCGAAGTCGGGCATCAGCTCGAGCGACAGCTCGTAGGACAGGTCGACGCCGCCGGCCATGACCTTTTCCATGTCGGATTCGGGCTTCAGGTCGGGCTGCGAGGCGGGGCGCAGCTTGTTGTCGTCCAGAACCTTCTGGGTCGTTTCGTTGAGCGCCTGCTCGATGACCTCGGCCATCAGGGCCTTGCCGTGCACGCGACGGACGTGGGCCGGCGGAACCTTGCCCTTGCGGAAGCCCTTGATGTTCATCTGGGGCGCGATCTCGGCGATCCGGGCGTCCAGACGCTTGGCCAGCTCGCCGGCGGGAACAGTGACGCCGTAAACGCGGCTCAGGCCTTCACCAGACTTTTCAACGATCTGCATCGACATTCTTTGAGTCCCGGACGACCGGCCCTGGGGCCGCTTCATCCGCCTTGGAGTGGAAACGGGTAGCGCGCCCGGATGAGGGCGGCGCAAAGCGGTGGCCCTTATGTCACGCGCGGCTTTGAGGGCCAAGCGCGAGTTTCAGGGACCGGCGCCGGGCTTGCCCGCCGCCGGGTCTTCGCCTAAGCCCGCCGGCGAACCTGCGGATGTGGCGGAACTGGTAGACGCACTGGATTTAGGTTCCAGCGCCGCGAGGCGTGGAGGTTCGAGTCCTCTCATCCGCACCAGCCGCCGCTCCAGCCAACGGCGCGCGTTTCAGCGCCATCCTGATCCCCCCTTCCCGTCATCGTCGGACTTGTTCCGACGACCCATGCGCGCTGAGATGCCGGAAGGGCGCGGCGAGCGACTTGGTTGCTGATCATACGCCGTGTTCATGGGGCGTCGGACAGGGTCCGACGACGACGAAGCAAGAGAGGAACCAGGTCCCGTGAGCGCCAACGCCGCCGAAGCCATCCTCGAG
>JBIKTU010000331.1:0-3322 GCA_044347965.1 Caulobacter sp. | reverse complement strand
CGACGGATCACCAACCGGAAGGCGCAGCCCTGGCCGCCAGCCTCTGAGCCTTGCGGCCTTTGGAACCGGACTGTTAAGTCCCCATCTCCAGACGGCCGGAAACGCTCATGCCGAAGACAGACCGCAGCCAGGCGGACATTCCCTTCGACTCCCCCTACCGCCACGGGTTCGTGCGGCTGGCGGCCTGCGTCCCGCAGATCGCCCTCGCCGATCCGGCCGCCAACGCCGCCGAGACCTTGACGCTCGTTCGGGAAGGCCACGCCCGCGATGTGGCGCTGATGGTGTTCCCGGAACTGGGCCTGTCAGGCTACTCGATTGACGATCTGCTGCTGCAGGACGCCCTGCTGCAGGCGGTGGAGTCCGCCGTCGCGACCCTGGTCGAAGCCAGCGTCGATCTGGCGCCGGTGTTCGTGGTCGGCGCGCCGCTGGCCTACGAGGGGCGGCTGTTCAACACCGCCGTGGTCATCCACCGGGGCGCGATCCTGGGCGTCGTCCCGAAGACCTTCCTGCCGAACTATCGCGAGTATTACGAACGCCGCTGGTTCGCCAGCGGGCTGGGCGTCGTGGGTCGCACCATCACCGTGGCGGGGCATCCGGCGCCGTTCGGGACCGACCAGCTGTTCCGCTCGACCGGCAGCGCGCCGTTCACCTTTCACGCAGAGATCTGCGAGGACGTCTGGACGCCGGCCCCGCCCTCGACGCTGGGCGCCCTTGGCGGGGCCGAGATCCTGCTCAATCTGTCGGCCAGCAACATCGTCATCGGCAAGGCGGACGCCCGGCGGATGCTGTGCGCCTCACAGTCGATGCGCTGCCAGGCGATCTACGCCTACTCGGCGGCCGGCGTGGGCGAATCGACGACCGACAACGCCTGGGACGGCCAGGCCTCTATCTTCGAACTTGGCGAACTGCTGACCGAGAGCGAGCGCTTCCCGACCCGGTCGACCATGGCCGTCGTCGATGTCGATGTCGCCCGCGTGCGGCAGGAGCGGATGCGCACCGGCTCCTTCGGCGACAGCATCGCCGCGCGCCAGGCCGAGACGGCCTTTCGCGTCCAGACCTTCGCCTTCGACGCGCCGACCGCGCCACTGGCCATCGCCCGGACGGTGGATCGATATCCGTTCGTTCCCGATGATGAAGGCAAGCTCGCCGAGCATTGCCTTGAGGCCTACAGCGTGCAGGTGCAAGGACTGGCGCAGCGCCTGAAGTCGACCGGTCTCAAGCGGCTGGTGATCGGCGTTTCCGGCGGCCTGGATTCGACCCAGGCCCTGCTGGTCGCCTGCCGGGCCATGGACCTGCTGGGACTGCCGCGCACGGACATCCTGGCCTTCACCATGCCGGGGTTCGCGACGTCTGACCGCACAAAGGCCAATGCCTGGACGCTGATGAACACCCTGGGTGTCACCGGCGCCGAGCTCGATATCCGCCCGACCGCGAAACAGATGCTGGCCGATCTCGGCCACCCCTTCGCCGCCGGCGAGCCGGTCTATGACGTGACGTTCGAGAACGTCCAGGCCGGCCTGCGCACGGACTATCTGTTCCGTATCGCCAACCAGCGGGGTGGCCTGGTGGTCGGCACGGGCGACCTGTCTGAGCTGGCGCTGGGCTGGTGCACCTACGGCGTCGGCGACCATATGAGCCACTACAATCCCAACAGCTCGGTCCCCAAGACTCTGATCCAGCACCTGATCCGGTTCGTGGCCGGCTCCGGCGAGGTCGGGGCGGCCGGCGAGGCGGTGCTGCGCGATATCCTGGCCACCGAGATCTCGCCCGAGCTGGTCCCGGCCGACGCGGGCGGCAAGACCCAGGCGACCGAGGATTTCGTAGGCCCTTACGCGCTTCAGGACTTCAACCTCTTCCACCTCACCCGCTACGGCATGGCGCCGTCGAAGATCGCCTGGCTGGCGGCCTGCGCCTGGGGCGACGCCGCCCGCGGCGCCTGGCCCTCGGCGATCCCGCCGGCGGAGCGTCGGGCCTATTCGCCGGGCGAGATCAAGGCCTGGCTGCGCCTTTTCCTGACTCGTTTCTTCGCCAACCAGTTCAAACGGTCGGCCGTGCCAAACGGGCCGAAGATCTCGTCGGGCGGGGCGCTTTCGCCGCGCGGTGACTGGCGCATGCCGTCTGACGCGCGCGTCGACGCCTGGCTGGCGGAGCTCGAGACCAACGCCCCGGTGTGACGCCCTGATGCAGGCCCGCCACACAGATGAAGATCGAAAGCCCGCGCGCTGGCAAAACCGCCGAAGGTGGCGTATGGTCGCAGTTGCAGGCGACTGCGCGGGCATCGACCGTTTGAACGTTGCGGAACCGGTCCGGTTTCGAGGCGTTTGGAAGGTCGGTTGTACATCGGAGGCGGATCAGGGATTTGACTTGGGGTTCGGAGAACCCGGGTCGACCTTTTGATCGTTTTCGCTTTACGCTGTCTGGAAGGTCGGCGCCGGCTGTTCGGCGTGGTCTAACACTTGAGCGAGGGGCTCACCGTGAACAAGAAAGCATTGATGCTGGGGAGCGTGCTCGCAGCGCTCGCCTTTGCGCCGCAGGCGATGGCCGAGCCCGATCAGGGCTGGTACGGCGCGTTCGACCTCGGCTACCACTGGCCCGACAACGTCGAAATGACGACGTCGCAGCCGGCTGCCAACAAGTACAAGTTCGACTTCGAGCTCGAAGACGACATCGCCGGCTTCGCCCGTCTCGGCTACCGTCTGACGCCGAACTGGCGCCTGGAACTGGAGGCCGGCGCCCGCGCCGGTGATATCGCTGACGTAAAGGGCGATCCCGCTCGCGCCCTGCCCAACAATCTCTGCAGCATCGGCAGCGTCCTGCCGGCCTGTGCGGCGCCGGAAGGTTCGCTGCAGGCCACCACGCTGATGACCAATCTGCTCTGGGACTTCATGCCCGACACGACGCTGAACCCCTTCGTGGGCTTCGGTATCGGCGTGGCGAACCTCGACCTGCAGCTGGCCGCCCGCGCCAACACCGGCAACCGGTCGATCGGCATCGACGACAAGGACCAGGTGTTCGCCTACCAATGGCTGGCCGGTCTGTCGTGGGAAGCCACCGAACGTCTGAACGTCGACGTCACCTACCGCTACCTGAACACCACTTCGGCCGACTGGGGTCCCGCGACCAACACCTCGGCGCTCTTCGATCCGCAAGTGTTCAGCGGCGAATACACCGACCATGCCCTGACCTTCGGTCTGCGCTACGCGTTTGGTCAGGAAGCGGCCCCGCCGCCGCCGCCCCCGCCCCCGCCGCCGCCCCCGCCGCCGCCTCCCCCGCCGCCTCCGCCGCCCCCGCCGCCTCCGCCGCCGGTGCAGTACGAAGCGCG
>JBIKTU010000330.1:0-3328 GCA_044347965.1 Caulobacter sp. | reverse complement strand
CAGCCTTTCGCGGAGGCGGAGTCAACCGTCGCGGCCGCGCAGGATCTCGCGGCCCAGCGTGGTCAGGGCGGTCTTGAGCGAGCCGTCCGGCTGGTGCTTCAGCCCCTCGGCCAGGGTCTTTTCGGCCGCGGCGTCCAGCGGGCCCTTGTGGCGACGCCGCTTTGCCTGAGTTCGCGAGGCGTGGGCCCGCACCGGTCCCTGCACGATGCGAAGGCGGCCGACCGCGCCCTCGCCCAGCATCAGCGACACCCGCTGCAGGATTTCCGGCGCCTGGTGCTGGACGATGGCCGCCGCCGCGCCGGACACGCGCAGCTCCAGCGTCCCGGGGGCGTTGCCCCGCGCCCTGGTCAGCTTCACCGGCTCGGTGTGGCGGGCCAGGGTCTCGCCGACGATCTCCTTCCACTTGCGCTGCAGCTGGCCCGGCCCCTGGCCGAACCGCTCCTCCAGCTGCCGCAGCACCGGCGCCAGCGCCCGCCCGGCCGGCGGCGGCGTCAGCCGGGGCGCCGGGCGCGTGCGACGGCGCGCCAGGATCTGGACGGTCTCCTCGAGCGTGGGCAGGCGGCGGCGCATGGGGGCACCTTAACGGGGAAAGAAGGGAGTGGCGAACCCCTCCTCCTCGATGGAGGAGGGGCAGGGGTGGTGGTGTATCCGCTGGCTTGCCTTGGTGAGCGCTGGAGGGCTCGGAGCCCCGCGCGCCCTTCCGGCGAGGCCGTGCCTCCACCACCATCCCCGGCCCTTCCTCCATCGAGGAGGAAGGGGGAAGAGCGGCCTTCGCCGGGAAGACGGGAAGTGGTAGCCGAAGCGGGATGACCACCCCCGCCCTCCGCGCCGCCTTGCTGGCCTGGTACGACGCCTCTGCCCGGACGCTGCCCTGGCGCGCGCCGCCGGGCGGCGGGACGAGGACGGACCCCTATTTCGTCTGGCTGTCGGAGGTGATGCTCCAGCAGACCACCGTGCCGCATGCGACGCCGTATTTTCTGAGCTTCACGCAGCGCTGGCCGACCGTCTCCGACCTGGCCGCCGCGCCGGACGCCGACGTCATGGCCGCCTGGGCGGGGCTGGGCTACTACGCCCGCGCCCGCAACCTGCTGGCCTGCGCCCGGGCCGTTGCGGCCGACCACGGCGGGGTGTTTCCGGACACGGAGGAGGGCCTGCGCGCGCTGGCGGGCGTCGGCGCCTATACCGCCGCCGCCGTGGCCGCCATCGCCTTCGACCGCGAGGCCAACGTCGTCGACGGCAATGTCGAGCGGGTCATGTCACGGCTGTTCGCGGTCGAGGCGCCGATGCCCGATAGCAAGCCGGAGCTGAAGGCTCTGGCCGCGTCGCTGGTCACCGCCGAGCGGCCGGGCGACTGGGCGCAGGCGCTGATGGACCTCGGCGCGACCGTGTGTCGACCGAAGTCGCCGCTGTGCGATCGCTGCCCGGTGTCGGCGTTCTGCGCGGCCTTCGCGCGGGGCGATCCGGAGACCTTTCCGCGCAAGACGAAGAAGGCCGAACGGCCGCGGCGGTACGGGGTGGCGTATCTGCTGACGCGCGGCGGCGAGGTGGCGCTGGTGCGGCGACCGTCGAAGGGCCTGCTGGGCGGAATGCTTGGGTTGCCGACGTCGGAGTGGCGGGGGGATCCGTGGGCGGATGATGAGGCGGTTGGGGCCGCGCCTGTCGCCGCCGACTGGCATGACGCCGGCGAGATCGACCACATCTTCACCCACTTCGCATTGACCCTGCGGGTATTCCGCGCCGAGGGGGTGATGGAAGCGGAATGGACAGACCGGCAAGGGCTGGGCGCGCTGCCCAGCGTCTTCCTGAAGGCGGCGAAGGCAGGGCTGGGGCGGCTGGTTTGAAGCCTTGCGTCCTTCCCCCGGATCAAGTCCGGGGTCGCCGAAGAGCTCGCGCCTCAGGATGACGAGCTTTGTTGTCGCCCCCAGCCTTCGTCATCCTGAGGAGCGGCGCAGCCGCGTCGCGAAGGACGCACGGCCCACCCCACAAACGTCATCCTCGCCCCTGTGGCGAGGAGCCCTGCGTCGGGTCGCAGGTGCGGATGTGATCACACTCTCACAGTGAAGCTGAACGAGGGGTCCTCGGGACAAGCCCGAGGATGACGGACTCTTTGAACGCAGGGCGGTCCTTCCCCTACGCCGCCATCTCCGCCCGCACCTTGCTGCGCAGCACATCGATGGGCGCCAGGCCCTTGTCGGACTTGAAGTGCCAGTAGGTCCAGCCGTTGCAGGCGGGTTGCGACTGGATCATGGCGCCGACCTTGTGGATCGAGCCGGTCAGGTCGCCTACGGCCAGCGAGCCGTCGGCCCGGACCTTGGCGCTGCGCAGGCCCTTGGGGCACCAGACGGTGTCGCCCGGACGAAGCAGGCCGGCCTCGACGATGGTGCCGAACGGCACGCGTGGCTCGGACTTCCTGCTGCCCATGACCTCCAGGTCGGCAGGCGCGATGGGGATGACCTTGCGGATGCGTTCCTTCGCGTGGGCGACGTATTCGCTCTCGCGCTCGATGCCGATGAACCGGCGGCCCAGCCGCTTGGCCGCCGCGCCGGTGGTGCCCATGCCGAAGAAGGGGTCGAGGATCACGTCGCCCGGGCGGGTCGAGCTCAGGATCACCCGGTGCAGCAGCGCCTCGGGCTTCTGGGTCGGGTGGGCCTTGTGGCCGTCGGCGCCCTTGATCCGCTCCTCGCCGGTGCACAGCGGCAGCGTCCAGTCGGACCGCATCTGCACCTCGTCATTGGCCATCTTCATGGCGTCGTAGTTGAAGGTGTAGCGCTTGGCGCCCTTGCTCTTGGCGGCCCAGATCAGGGTCTCGTGGGCGTTGGCGAAGCGGGTGCCCTTGAAGTTGGGCATCGGGTTGGACTTGCGCCAGATGACGTCGTTCAGCACCCAGAAGCCGAGGTCCTGCAGCACCGTGCCGACCCGGAAGATGTTGTGGTAGCTGCCGATCACCCACAGGGCGCCGTCGTCCTTCAGCACGCGCTTGCACTCGGCCATCCAGGCCTTGGTGAAGGCGTCATAGACCTTGAAGCTCTCGAACTGGTCCCAGTGGTCGTCGACCGCGTCGACCTTGGAATTGTCCGGCCGCAGCAGGTCGCCGCCGAGCTGCAGGTTGTAGGGGGGATCGGCGAAGACGAGATCGACGCTGCCGTCCGGGAGCTTCTTCAGCTCCTCGATGCAATCGCCGAGAATGATGGTTTCCGACCCGAACGCCATGTGCAGCCCCTGAACTCAAGAGAGTCCAAGGAATCTCGGCGATTCAGGGTTAAGGGCTCGTTCCGCGACGTGGTTAGCGAGGGGTTAACGGGCCTGGGCGGGGACGATCTTCGTTCCA
>JBIKTU010000016.1:0-11483 GCA_044347965.1 Caulobacter sp. | reverse complement strand
GGGCGACTATGGCGGCAGCTACTTCCTGTCCAAGCTTGTCGGGTCGGCCAAGGCCCGTGAGCTCTACTTCACCGCCGACGTGATCAGCGGCGCCGAGGCCGCCCGGCTGGGCGTGGTCAACCGCGCCGTGCCGGCCGCCGACCTGGCCCGGGAGGCCGCCGCCCTCGCCCGCCGCCTCGCCGACCTGCCGACCGTGGCCATCGGCTACATGAAGAAGAACCTCGCCATCGCCGAGCACGGCACCCTGTCCGAAACCATGGACGCCGAGGCGATCCACATGGTCCGCACCATGGCGACCGACGATCACAAGGCCGCCTCGCTCGCTTTTGTCGAGAAGCGCCCGCCGGTCTTCCGCGGCCGCTGAGCGTCCGGGGGAAGAACGAACCGTCTTGATCCGCCCGGGCTTGCCCGGGCGGCGTGCGATCAGTCGGCGTCGAAGCCGACAAACACCGCGGCCTCGTCGACAGACTTGCGTTCGGACACGACAGCGTTCGCCGGGAAGCTTTCGTCGGGCCAACCCAGCGCGATGCTCTTCATGATGACCTGATCATCGGCGATCCCGGCGTGCTCACGCACCACCGGGGACTGCATGATGCCCTGGCTGTTGATCACCGCGCCCAGGCCGCGAGACCAGGCGGCATTGACGAGGCTGGTCGCCACGGCGCCGCAATCGAACGGCGTATCGTCGCTGCCATCCAGCACGCGGTCATAGGTGACGATCACGCAGACCGGGGCGTCGAACTGACGGAAGCCCCGCAGGACCCAGTCCTGCCGCATCTCCGCGTCGTCGCGCGCGATTCCCATCGCCGAGAACAGTTGCTTGGCGACGCCGACCTGCCGGTCGCGGTGCTGGCCCGCGAAAGCCTGCCCGGTGCGGAACTCGCGCGATTGGGGAACGCCGGAAAGAGTCCGCTCGGTGTTGCCGGCGCGGATCCGGTCCAGCGGCTCGCCGGTGACGACATAGAAGTTCCACGGCTGGGTGTTCATCGACGATGGCGCGCGCATCGCCAGGCTGATGATTTCCTCGATCAGCGCCCTGGGAACAGGGTCTGGCTTGTAGCCACGGATGCTGCGGCGGCCGCGGATGACGTCGTCGAACTGCATGTGTAACCCTGAGATCGTGCGAAGGCGGTGATGACTTTGAGGTGTGTGCCGCGCCGTCAGTCCAACGGAAAATCTGCCCTGACAAGAGACTGAGGCTCCGCACGGACTGTCGGATGAAAGCCGGACGGACAGGCGGGCAAGGTCGCGGCTACTCTAGCTGTGCTCTTCCCGTCCCTTTGTACCGAACCAGGCGAAGGCGATGAACAGGGCCTGCAGCGGGATGCGGATCCAAAGATAGTAGGGCGCGTTGGCGTAGCTGGGCACATTGGAAGCGACGGTCCAGCCGTAGATGTTGAAGGGCAGGACCAGGATCAGATAGGCGATGATCGCCCAGCCGGTGATCCGGGCCCAACGCGTCCAGATCAGGATCGCGAACGCCAGCTCCAGCACGCCGCTCGCATAGCTGGACTCCAGCCGCAGCGGGAAGAACGGGGGAATGAGCTCCACCACCGACTGGGGATTGAGGATGTGGCCGTATAGGCCAAAGAAACCGAACATCAGGGTCAGGTAGAGCCTGAACACGTTGGCCCAGCGGAATCGCCACGACCGCCTGATCAGGCTGGCAAGGGCCACGATCAGGATGGGGCCCAGGATGATAGCGGCCGGTATCAGCAGGTCAGACATGTCATCCCCCAGGGGCTAGTCCCTACAGTCCGGTGGAGGGCTGCGGCGGTTTGGTCAATCGATCCGTGACAGAACCGTCCGGAGGGTGTCGACGATGCGGTCGATCTGACCCTTGTCGATAATCAGCGGCGGTGACAGGGCGATGATGTCGCCGGTGACGCGGATCATCAGGCCGGCGTCGAACGCCGCCTCATAGGCTTCGATCGCCCGCTCGGTCGGCTTGCCGGGCCGCGGTTCCAGCTCGATCCCGGCGATGAGGCCGAGGTTGCGGATATCGATGACGTGGCGCGCGTCGGCCAGGCTGTGCATCGCCGTCTCCCAGTAGGGCTCGAGTGTCCGCGCGCGCTCGAACAGACCCTCTTCGGCATAGACGTCCAGCGTGGCCAGACCGGCGGCGCAGGCCAGCGGATGCGCCGAATAGGTGTAACCGTGGAAGAGCTCGATGGGTGCGTCGGCCGCGTCCATCATCGCGTCATGAATGGCGCGGCTGACCGCAACGGCGCCCGCCGGGACAGCCGCGTTGGTCAGACCCTTGGCCAGGCACATCATGTCCGGGATCACCCCGAACCGTTCTGCAGCGAAGGCCGCGCCGACCCGTCCAAAGCCAGTGATAACCTCATCGAAAATCAGCAGGATGTCGTGTTTGTCGCAGAGGGCCCGAAGGCGTTCGAGATAGCCCTTCGGCGGGATCAGCACGCCGGTAGAGCCGGCGACGGGCTCGACGATCACCGCGGCTATGGTCGAGGCGTCGTGCAACGCGACGAGGCGCTCAAGCGTGTCGGCGAGATCCGCGCCCTGCTCCGGCTGGCCTTTGGAGAAGAGATTTGCGGCAATCCCGTGGGTATGGGGAAGATGGTCAACGCCGGTGAGAAGGCTGCCGAAGTACATCCGGTTGCGAACGATGCCGCCGACTGAAATCCCGCCAAAGCCTACGCCGTGATATCCGCGCTCGCGGCCGATCAGTCGGGTCTTGCCGGCCTTGCCGCGGGCGCGCTGGTAGGCCAGCGCGATCTTCAAGGCGGTGTCCACCGACTCCGAACCCGAGTTGCTGAAGAAGATGCGGTCCAGGCCGGGCGGGGCCATCGCCGCCAGACGAGAGGCGAATGTGAAGGCCAGTGGATGGGCCATGTTGAAGGAGGAGACGTAGTCCAGCTCGGCGGCCTGTCGCTGGATCGCCTCGACGATCCGAGGCCGGTTGTGACCGGCGTTCACGCACCAGAGGCCTGCGGTGCCGTCGAGCACCTCGCGGCCATCGGGGGTGAAGTAGTGCATGTCACGCGCGCCCGAGAGCAGGCGAGGGTTGGCCTTGAACCGCCGATTGGGCGTGAAAGGCATCCAGAAGGCGTCGAGCGAGTTGGCGCCTGCGTCCGGCATGGGGGGTCTCCGCGAACGGCCGGCGACTGGCGTATCACCCCCGTTTCGCGCAATGTGATCACAATTGGGGCGGGCGCGGAAGGACGGCTTTGACGAAGATGTCGCGCGCGACGAAGGACACCCCGGCCCCGGCCATGCACGATCTGGTCTATGCGGCGCTGCGCGACGCCTTGATCACGGGTCGAATCCCGCCCGGGCGGGGCGTGTCGCTGCGGAGCCTGGCGGCCGAACTGGGGGTCAGCCCGATGCCCGTCCGCGACGCCGTTCGTCGTCTGGTCGCGGAGCGGGCGCTGACGATCAACCCGGACAACAAGCGGCTCCTGGCGCCCTCGCTTACCGCGGGGCGGCTGCAACAGTTGACCCAGGCGCGCGGGTGGATCGAGCCGGAGCTCGCGGCCCGCGCCGCGCCACTGGCCGATGCCGGCCTGATCCGGGCGCTGGAAGCGGCTGACGCCGACATCGACGCCGCCCTCGCCGTCGGTGATGTCGACCGCTACATGTCCGCCAACCACGCCTTTCACTTCCTGATCTACCGCCGCTCAGGCGCCGAGGTTCTGCTGTCGCTGGCGGACTCGCTCTGGCTGCAGATCGGTCCGTTCATGCGGGTGGTGTTCGGGCGAATGGGCACGACGGGCCTGGATGTCGACCATCACGCCCAGGCGATCGCCGCCCTCTCTTCGAAGGACGCGGCGGCCGCTTACCATGCGATCGCCGCCGACCTCGCCATCGGCATGGAGGCAATGCGGGCAGCTGTCGAACAGACGGATCGCGAGCGCCCGAATGATTGACTCGGCTCCAAGGCTGCGAAACTGTGATCACAGTTGACGAGGGGGGCTTCGTGTCGGCGCTGCCATCGAGTTCGGAGACCCTGTCCGGCCTCATCGCCGATGAGCGGCGGCGCTTTCTCGAAGAGCATCCCCGATCAGTCGCGCTTGCGGCGCAGGCCGGAGCGGTCTGGCGCGGCGGGGTGCCGATGCACTGGATGGCCGACTGGGCATCGCCCTCCCCCATCTTCGCGGCCCAGGGCGTCGGGGCCGAGCTCGTCGACGTGGACGGCCGGAGCTATGCCGACTTCTGCCTCGGCGACACGCCGGGCATGTTCGGTCATGGCGAGATCGCCGTCGCCAACGCCCTCGCCGACCAGGCGCGCCGCGGCGCCGGCTTCATGCTGCCGACGGCGACCGCCGTTCTTGTCGGACAGCTGCTGGCCGAACGGTTCGGCCTGCCCCTGTGGCAAGCGGCGACCACCGCCACCGACGCCAATCGCGCGGCGTTGCGCTGGGCAAGGGCAGTGACCGGTCGGGACCGTGTCCTGGTCTTCGACGGCTGCTACCACGGCGCGGTCGACGAGACCTTCGTCAGCCTGGCGTCAGGCGGTCCGGCGATGAAGGCCGGACTGATTGGGCAGGTGCATGACGAGGCGGCGCTGACCAGGGTCATCCCGTTCAACGACATCGCGGCGCTCGAGGCCGCCCTCGCGCCGGGCGACGTCGCCGCGGTGCTGGCCGAACCGGTGATGACCAACTGCGGGATGATTCTGCCCGACCCCGGGTTCCACGCCGCCCTGCGGGAGCTCACCCGGCAGGCCGGAACCCTGCTGATCATCGACGAGACCCACACCCTGTCCACGGGTCCGGGCGGCTACACCCGCGCCCATGGCCTGGAGCCGGACATCTTCACGGTCGGCAAGGCCATCGCCGGGGGTCTGCCGGCGGCGGTCTGGGGCGTCACCGCCGATCTGGCGGCGCGGATGGACGCGGCCCAGGCGCGGATCGGCCCCGGCTACTCAGGCATAGGCACCACGCTGTCGGGAAACGCTCTGGCGATGTCCGCGATGCGGGCGATGCTGACCGAGGTAATGTCGGACAGCGCCTATGACCGGATGCTGTCGGGCGCCGCCCGCCTGGTCGCCGGACTTGAAGCGGTCATCGCCCGCCGTGGTCTCGGCTGGACCCCCGTGCGGGTCGGCGCCCGCGTCGAACTGGTCTTCGCGGCCGAGACGCCGCGCAACGCACAGGAGATGCGCAAGGCGCTGGATCATGATCTTCTGGCGGCGTTCCATCTCTTTCTGATCAATCGCGGGGTGCTGATCGCACCCTTCCACAACATGATGCTGGTTTCGCCGATGACCACAGACGCGCAGATCGACCGCCTGGTCGACGCCGTTGACGGCTTCGCCGGCCAGCTCGAAAGTCCAGACGCATGACTGTTCCGTCCATGGTCGCCGATCCCGAGGAATGCCGCCGGTTTCTGGCCGAGCACCCGCATATCCGTTTCGTCGATGTCTTCTTCACCAGCATGACCGGAGTGCCGCGCGGCAAACGGCTGCGGATCCACGAGCTACAGGCGATCTACGACTACGGCCGCTTCCTGCCGGGCTCGATCCTGGTGGTCGACACCACGGGCGCGGACTGCGAGGAAACCGGCCTGGTCTGGGAAGACGGCGACGCTGATCGTCGGGCGCGGCCCGTGCCTGGCACCCTGCGGCCCGCCCCCTGGCTCGGGCCGGACATGGCGCAGGTGATGCTGTCGCTCTACGAGCTGGACGGGACGCCCAACGATCTAGATCCCCGGCACGTGCTGCGACGCGTCCTCGACCTGTTCGCCGCCGAGGGGCTGACCCCGGTCGCCGCCTGCGAACTGGAATACTATCTGGTCGACCTGGAGCGCACCTCGGACGGCGACCTGCAACCGGCGAAGTCGGCGCTGACCGGTCAGCGTCCAAAGACGATCGACGTCTACGGGCTGCCGGAATTGGAGGCCTTCGCGCCGTTCCTGCGGGAGCTGTGGGACACCTCCGATGTGCTCGGCGTTCCTCTCGAGGGCGCGATTTCCGAGTTCGCCCCGGGCCAGATCGAGCTGACCCTGAAGCACAAGCCAGACGCTCTTGCCGCGGCCGACGACGCCCAGGTCTACAAGCGGGCGACCAAGGGCGTGGCCCTGCGCCATGGCTGTGAAGCAACCTTCATGGCCAAGCCCTGGGCCGACCGGGCCGGCAGCGGCTTCCACATGCACGTCAGCTTCAACGACGCCCAGGGCGCGAACCTCTGCGCCAGCGAGGACCTGGAAGGCTCGGAACTCCTGCGGCACGCGATCGGCGGCATGAAGGCCCTGCTGGGCGAGAGCATGGCCATCCTCGCGCCGAACGCCAACTCCTACCGGCGGTTCAAGGCCAACTCCTATGCGCCGGTCGCGCCGACCTGGGGGGTCAACAACCGCACGGTGTCGCTGCGGGTGCCGGCGGGTCCGCCGCCGACACGGCATGTCGAGCACCGCGTCGCCGGCGCCGACGCCAATCCCTACCTGGTGATGGCCGTTGTCCTGGCCGGCGCCCTGCACGGGATCCGCAACCGCATCGATCCCGGACCCGCCATCGTCGGAGACGGCTACGCCGCCGCGGCGAAGTCCGGTCAGACCCTGCCGACCAACTGGTTCGCGGCCGTCGACCTGTTCGATGGCTCTACCGCGCTGCGCGAATACCTTGGCGACCGCTTCGTCGACATGTTTGTCTCGGTCAAACGGACCGAGCAGGCCCGGTTCTTCGAGGTCGTGACCGCACTCGATTTTGACTGGTATTTGCGCAATGCATGACGATCATCCCGATAATCTGAAGCAGCGCTGGCGTTCGACCCGCGTGGATTCCTGAGTAGCGTTCCAACCTGACGGCTAGGAGACTGAACGGCCATGAACAAGATCACCAAGGGCGGCCCTTCCCGCCGATCCCTGCTAACGACTCTGGGCGCCGCCGCGGTGGGGATCACCTTCGCACCCGCCCTGTCCGCCTGCAGTCCCAAGTCCGGCGGCGCCGCCGGCGCTGAGGAAGCCAAGCTCAACTTCTACAACTGGGACACCTACATCGGCGAAACCACGCTGGCCGACTTCAAGTCCGCCGCCGGCGTCGACGTGAACATGAGCCTGTTCTCGACCAACGACGAGCTGTTCGCCAAGCTCAAGGCTGGCAATTCCGGCTATGACGTCATCGTGCCGTCCAACGAGTTCGTCACGCGGATGGGACAGGCGGGCATGCTGATGCCGCTCGACCACGCCAAGATCCCGAACATGGCGAACATCGACCCGACCTTCCTGAACCCGGACTTCGATCCGGGCCGGAAATACTCGATGCCCTACACCTGGCTGGCCCTCGGGATCGGCTACCGCAAGTCCAAGGTCAACGGCGTTCCGGACAGCTGGAAGTGGCTGTTCGACTCCCCGCAGTACAAGGGCAAGATCGCCCTGCTGTCGGAGTCGGCGGACCTGGTCCGCCTGTGCGCGAAGTATCTGGGCCATTCGGTCAACAACATTCCGCCGGAAATGCTGGCCCAGATCGAGGCCATGCTGATCCGGCAGAAGCCGTTCATCAAGGCGTTCCACGAGGACAACGGCCAGGACATGCTGCTGGCCAAGGACGTCGATCTGGTCCTCGAGTACAACGGCGACATCGCCCAGATCATGGCCGAGGACCCGGACATCGGCTTTGTGGTGCCCAAGGAGGGCAGCCTGCTGAACTCCGACACCCTCTGCATTCCGACCGGCGCGCCGCGTCCGGACAACGCCCACAAGTTCATCAACTATCTGCTCGACGCCAAGGCCGGGGCCGAGATCAGCAAGACGATCCTCTATCCGACCCCGAACGCCGCGGCCAAGGCGCTGATGCCGCCGGAGTACCGCGACAATCCGGTGATCTTCCCGCCGGCCGACATCCTGGCCAAGTGCGAATATGGCGCCTTCGAGGGGGCCGAGAAGGCGCAGGCCTATGAGAAGCTGATCACGAAGGTTCGGGCCGCCTGATCGACGGCCGGACCCGAGGGGGACGATGATGGAACAGAGCTGGAAACAGGCGAAGTCTGTCTTCGCCGGCGCCATGGGCCCGCCGCTCTTCTGGCTGGTCCTGTTCTTTCTCGTCCCCCTCGGGATCGTCTGGGTCTACAGTTTCGGCCAGAATGTCGGCCTGACGGAAATCTCCTTCACGGGCACGTTCAGCAACTATGCCCGCGCGATCGAGCCCCTCTATCTGAAGATCTTCGCCAAGTCGGCGTGGATCGCCGGCCTGACGACCCTGCTGTGCCTGATCCTCGGATTTCCGGTTGCGCTGGCCATCACCTTCGCACCTTCGCGACTGAAGGCGTGGCTGCTGCTGCTGGTCATGCTTCCGTTCTGGACCAATCTGCTGATCCGGACCTACGCCCTGATCGCGGTGCTCAGAACGGAAGGCTACATCAACCTCAGTCTGGGCTGGTTGTGGCAGCATTTCGCCGGTGTGGCGCCGCTGGTTGGGTTGGGGCCGGTCGGCGCCTTTACGCCGCTGGAGCTGCTGCACAACAATTTCGCCGTCGTCGTCGGGCTGGTCTATGTCCACCTGCCGTTCATGGTGCTGCCGCTCTATTCCGCCCTCGACCGGCTGGACCGCTCGCTGCTCGAGGCCAGTCTTGATCTCGGCGCCGGCCATATCCGCACCCTGCTGGTGATCGTCGTGCCCCTGGCGCTGCCGGGCATCGCATCAGGGGTCCTGATCACCTTCATTCCGGCGCTGGGATCCTATCTGACCCCCGACCTGCTCGGCGGCCCCGACAGCCAGATGATCGCCAACGTCATCGAACGCCAGTTCAAGCGCGCCAATGACTGGCCCTTCGGCGCGGCGATGTCCTTCATGCTGCTCTACATGACCTTCATCGCCATCGCGGTTCAGGCGATGCTCTCCCACGGCCGCAGGAGGCCGGCATGAGCGCCCGGTCGCGCCGCCCGGCGCCCGGGCCCCTGGAGTATCTGCGCCGCTGGCCGCTTCAGGCCTGGCTGGTGATGGTCGGCGTGTTCCTCTATGCGCCGTTGATCACCCTGATGGCGTTCAGCTTCAACGACTCCAAGCGCAACATCGTCTGGCAGGGTTTCACCCTGAAGTACTACGAGAAGGCCCTGAACAACGCCGGCCTGGTCGAGGCGTTCGGGAACTCCCTGACGATCGCGGCCGTCTCGACGGTCCTGAGCCTGATCCTGGGCGCCCTGGCGGCGCTGGCGCTGTGGCGCTTCCGTTTCCCGGGCAAGCCGGTGGTCGACGGCGCCATGGCCCTGCCGATCGTAGTGCCGGAGATCTGCATGGGCGTGGCGATGCTGGTCTTCTTCGCGCGGGTCATGCCCTGGCCCCAGGACCTGCCCTGGCCCTTCAACCTCGGCGCCATCATCATCGCCCACGTGTCCTTCTGCTTCCCGTTCGTGGCCGTGGTTGTGCGAGCCCGCATGGCCTCGTTCAATCGAGAGATGGAGGAGGCGGCGCGCGATCTCGGGGCCGGCGAGTGGCGAATGATCCGCGACGTGATCATCCCGCACATGGCCCCGTCGCTGGTCGCCGGCGCCCTGCTTGCCTTCACCCTCAGCCTCGACGACTTCGTCATCACCTTCTTCACCTCCGGGCCCGACACGGTGACCTTCCCGGTGAAGGTCTATTCAATGGTCCGCTTCTCGGTGACGCCCGAGGTCAATGCCGCCTCGACGATCCTGATCGTGATGACCGTCATCCTCACTGCCCTGGCCCTGCGACTGCAAGGCGATCCCGCCGCGGTCTCCGGACACGGCGGCGGCAATACGAAGGCCTAGGAGTCCGCCATGACCGAAGCCGCTCCCGCCCCCTCCGCCCCGACGGCCCCTCGTCGGGAAGCCCGGCCCATCATCACCTTCGAGAACGTCACCAAGCGTTTCGGCAAGATGGTCGCCGTGGACAACGTCAACCTGACCATCGATGAGGGTGAGTTCTTCGCCCTGCTGGGTCCGTCAGGCTGCGGCAAGACCACACTGTTGCGGATGCTGGCCGGGTTTGAGACCCCCACGGAGGGCCGGATCCTGATCGACGGCAAGGACGTCAGCAGCGTGCCGCCCAACAAGCGGCCGGTGAACATGGTGTTCCAGTCCTACGCCGTTTTCCCGCACATGACGGTCGCCGATAACGTCGGCTACGGCCTGAAGGTCGACGGCGTTCCGGCCAAGGAGCGGGCGCAGCGGGTCGAGGAGGCCCTGGCGCTGGTCCAGCTGGACGGACTTGGCGGCCGGATGCCCGACCAGCTCTCCGGGGGACAGCGCCAGCGGGTCGCCCTGGCGCGCGCCCTGGTCAAACGCCCGCGCGTGCTGCTGCTCGACGAGCCGCTTTCGGCGCTGGACGCCAAATTGCGCGACCAGATGCGGAGCGAGCTGTCCACCCTGCAGGAGAAGGTCGGCATCACCTTCATCATGGTTACCCACGACCAGGACGAGGCCCTCGCCCTGGCGACGCGCTGCGCGGTGATGAACCGCGGATTGCTGCAACAGGTCGCCCCGCCAAACGACCTCTACGAGTTTCCCAACTCGCGGTTCGTGGCGGACTTCATCGGCACCGTGAACCTGTTCGAGGGCGCGCTGATCGTCGACGAACCCGACCACGCGATCGTCCAGTCGCCCGGGCTGCAGACAGAGATCTATCTCGACCACGGCGTGACCGGGGCCAAGGGCGCCACCGTGTGGGCGGCCATCCGCCCGGAGAAGATCGAACTCAGCAAGCGCCCTGAAGGGTCCTCGCCGCCGGTCATGGACGACGCGCCGGCGGGCTACAACGCCATGCCCGGCACAATCCGCCACGAGGTCTATCTGGGCAGCGAGTCGGTCTATGAAGTCGAGATCAGGGGAGGCCGCCGCATCAGAGTGCTGCGCTCGAACCTGACCCGGTGGGACCAGGAGGACTTCGCCATCGGCGAACCCGTCTGGCTGTCATGGCATGCCTGCTCGCCCGCCGTGCTGCTCGCCTGAGGATTGACCATGTCCACAAGCCGGCCCGTGGCCGGAATCATCTGCTGCACCCGCACCGTCGGGGTCGAGCCGGCCCAGGCGGTGATGAACCGCTATGTCGCCGGTCCGCTGACGTATGCCGACTGCGCCGCTCTGCTGGTCCCGTCGATGCCGTCCCTGATGCGGGCCTCCGAGGTGGCGGCCCGGCTTGACGGCCTTTTGCTGACGGGCAGCCCGTCCAACATGGATCCGGGCCGCTACGGCGAGACGGCGGACGACGCTCCCGGCCCCTTCGACGCTGATCGCGACAGCATGACCTCGGACCTGATCAAGGCCATGGCGGACCTTGGCCGGCCGGTGTTCGGAATCTGCCGCGGGTTCCAGGAGATCAACGTCGCGTTCGGCGGAACCCTGCGCCGGGACATGGCCGCGAGCGCTGATCTGATCGCCCATCACGCGCCGGACGACGTCGATTTCAACGGCATGTTTGACCACGAACATGACGTCGCGCTGACGCCCGGCGGCGTGCTGGCTCGCGCGTTCGGCACGGAGCGCGCCCGGGTCAATTCCGTCCACTACCAGGGCGTCGACCGGCTGGGCATGGGCCTGACCGTGGAGGCCCGGGCCGATGACGG
>JBIKTU010000015.1:0-11544 GCA_044347965.1 Caulobacter sp. | reverse complement strand
TGCAGTTCCAGCGTCGCCACCGGCCGGTCGCCCGGCGCCAGGAAGCGCGGCAGGTTGAGGTCGGCGATCACCGCCTCGCGGACGGTCATCGCCTTGCTGCCCGAGCCGACGGCCTCGTCGGTCCAGGCCACGGCCATGATGCGCAGCTCGCCGTTGAACTCGGCGGCCGGCAGCTTGATCCGCGCCTTGCCGTCCAGGCCGGTCTCGACCACGCCGGACCACAGGGCCACCGACTTGATCGGGGTCACGGTCAGGCCCTCGCCGCCGAGCTGGTCGGAGCCGAAGTTGACGTTGGCCGGGGCGCCCAGGTTGGGGTCGAGCAGGCGGCCGTAGTCGTCACGGTAATCGAGGGTCAGGGCCCGTTTGCCGAAGTACCACTTCACCGGATCGGGCGAGTCGAACTTGGTCAGGCGCAGGATGCCCTCGTCGACGGCGGCCACGGTGACCCGCGCCCGCTGGCCGATGCCCAGGCCCTTCACGGCCAGCGGCACCTCGATCTGCTCACGGCTGTTCAGCTTGGCCGGCGTGCCGATGTCGACCTCCAGCTTGCGACCCTTGGGGTCGAGCGGGACGTAGAGCAGGCCCAGCGCCCGACGCGGCTTGGGCGTCGCCGACGGGTCGCGCGGCTGGATGACGCTGACCAGCACATAGGCGCCGCCGCCCCAGGAGGCGTCGGTCTTGAGGGTCACCGAGCCACCGTTGGGTCCGACGCTGAAGGTCTTGAAGTCCACGACCCGGTCGGTGGCCACGGCCACCTGGGCCTCTCCGGCGTAGGGGGCCTTGATGGTCAGGGTGACGCTGTCGCCCTGGGCATGGGTCCTGGTCCCGGCGCTGACACGAACGATGTCGGGGGCCTCGGCGTCCTTGGCGGGGGCGCCCCAGCCGGCGGCGAAGCGGATGACGCTCTTCGCGCCGCCCGGTCCCTCGACCACGAGGCGGTAGTCGCCCCAGCCGAGACGCCGGGCGATGCGGGCGGGGGCTCCGGCCCCGACGCTGATGGTCTTCTTGTCGACCACCACGTCACGGCTGGTCCGACGCCACTGCCAGCGGCCATCCTGCTGGAACCAGTCGTAATCCCAGTTCTCGGCGATCAGCGTGTAGGTCGTTCCCGGCGCGGCGATCCGCTTGCCGAGCGCGTCGACGGCGATGACGTCCAGCGTCACCGGCGCGGCCTCACCGCCGGAGGCGTCGCCCTGCTCGACCTTGACGCCCAGATAGACGGGTCGGGTGCGGACCTTCAGGAACAGGCTCTCGCGCACCGGGCGTCCGCCGGGCTCGAACACCGAGGCGGTGACCGTGGCCTTCAGCGGCGCGCTGACATCGCCGATATCACCGGTCGGCACGCTGAGCACCGCGCGGCCGTCGCCGTCGGTGACGCTCTGGCCCAGCTCGATGAACTTCTCATCGAAGGCGGTCTGCTGGTCGCCCCATTCATAGCCCTTGAAGGCCGGGAAGGGGTTGGCGTCAGCCATGATCCGGGCCTCGCCCTGGGTCTGCAGGCCGGCGCCCGCCGCGCCATAGAGGAAGCGGGCGTTGACGGTCACCTGGCGGGTTTCGCCGGCGGCGACGGGATCCTTTTCCCGGCCGTCGGTGTCGACAGCCAGCCGCTGGGGCGCAAAGTCCTCGACCGAGAACGACAGCTCGCCGACCGGGGTCTTGATCCCCTCGATCTCCAGACTGGCCTTCCAGCGGCCGCGCGGCGCGCTCTTCGGAAGGTTCAGGTCGGCGGTCACCGCCCCGTTCGGGGCGCGGTCGAAGGCGATGCGTTTGAACTCCACCCCCGACGGCCGGCGGACGATGATGACGCCCTTGCGATCCTTGACGGCCTTCGACTGCCGGTCGCGGACCAGGGCGGCGAGGTGGACATTCTCTCCGGGACGATAGATGCCGCGGTCGGCGTAGAGATAGCCGTCGATGGCGCTTGCGACGGTGCGGCCGCCGGTGTCGTCGCCGGCCTCGTCCGGCGCGTTGCGGCCGCCCATGCCCTGCTTGCTCAGGTCGACCGGCGAGCGGTCGAGGTCGAGCACCGCCAGGTCGCCCTGCGGGCCATAGGCCATGACCATCTTCGGCCGCATGGAGCCCTCGCCCTCGAGCAGCGGACGCAGGAAGCGCACGCGGCCGGAGCCGTCGGACTTCGCCTCGGCCAGATCCTCGCCGTTGCTGGCGACCAGCGCCACCCGGACGCCGGACTGGACCTTGGCGCTCTTCAGCGAGCGCACGACGATGTCGAGGGATTCGGCGCCGTCGTAGCCGATCAGCGCCATGTCGGTGAACATGATCCAGCGCCGCGCCTGGGCCGGCTGGACCCCTTCATCGTCGTCGGTCTTCACCCCGGCCGAGGCGTCGCGCGCCTTGATGACATAGCCGCCCGGCGCCATGTCCCTGAGCACCGCGCCCAGCGGGAAGACGGTGGTGGCGCGCTCGCCCTGGCCGCCGCGCACGGCGACCTCGCCCTTCCAGACCACGCGGCCCTCGTCATCGGGGCTGTCGTCGCCGTAGTCGCCCGGCCACTGGCCCTCGCCGGTCGCTTCCGGGGCGCTGATCGACTTGCGGACCAGATTGCGGTCGGAGACGCGCCAGACCTCGATGGCCAGCCGCGAGACATTGACCGTCTCGATGCCGACGCCGTCGCTGTCCTCGCGCGGCAGGATCACGCCGTCGCCGGCGAAGCCGACGTAGGGGGGCTTCTCGCCAAAGGTGAAGTCGACGTCGGCGTTGGCGGCCAGGGTCTGGTTCCCGGCGCCCGGCAGGCCCTTCAGCAGGGTCACGCGGCGCTCGGTCAGACCCAGGCCGCCGATGCAGAGCTCGGCCTTGTTCTTCGAATTGACGCTGACCGCAGGGGTCCCGCCGATGTCCGGCGAAATCAGCACAAAGTCCGCGTACGACTTCGACGGGTCGAGCGGCTTGCTCATCTCGATACAGGCCAGCGGCTCGGGCCGGCTGGTGTCCAGCCGGGTCTTCCAGACGGCGAAGCCCTCGGGACGCGGGACGCCGCGCCGGGGCGCGCCGGCCGCCCGGGGCTTGCCGAACAGCGACCAGGAGGCGGCCTTGATGTTGGGCTCGGAGACGGTCGATCCGCCGGGGCCGTCGGATCCGCCCGACATCAGGCCGGGCGCCACGGTCGCGACCACGTAGCCGCCGCCGAAACCCAGGGCCAGGGCCGCCGCGGCGGCCAGCACCACGGGATTCTTCAAGCGGTTCCAGAACGGCGCCGCCTTCGACGGCTCTGACCTGAGCGCGAGCGGCTCCTGGGCCGGATTACTCGGCGTTTCGTCAGACGGCGCCATGGCCCCACTCCCCGGACAGTGCGTTGTGGTTAACGATGTGAGCCCAACCCCCCTGAGCGGTCAATCCGCGCTCTGCGAACTCACCTGAAGAGCGAGTTGTGGCAAGATCGTGCTTGACCTAACGTGAGCGGCGGGACATTCCCCCGCCAAACAACCGCCAGAGGGAAACGACCATGCGCGTAGGAGTTCCTGCGGAGATCAAACCGGGCGAGCACCGGGTCGGGCTGACCCCGACGGCGGTCCGGGAATACGTGGCCCGCGGCCATGACGTGCTCGTCGAGACGGGAGCCGGCCTGGGCGCCGGCTTCAACGACGAGGCCTTCCGCCGGGCCGGCGCGAAGATCGCCGTCGACGCCGTGGAAGTGTTCCAGGCTTCCGAGATGATCATCAAGGTCAAGGAGCCGCAGAAGGTCGAGTGGGAGAAGCTCGAGCCTCGGCACATCCTGTTCACCTACCTGCATCTGGCGCCTGATCCCGCCCAGACCGAGGGCCTTCTGGCGTCCGGCTGCGCGGCCATCGCCTATGAGACCGTCACCGACGCCCGGGGCGGCCTGCCGCTTCTGGCGCCCATGTCCGAAGTCGCCGGCCGGATCGCCGTCTTCTCCGCCGCCGAGACCCTGCTCAAGCACAACGGCGGGATGGGCCTGCTGCTCTGCGGCGTACCCGGCGTGCCGCCGGCCCGCGTTGCGGTGCTGGGCGGCGGCGTGGTCGGCATGAACGCCGCCCGCATGGCCATGGGCCTGAACGCCGAGGTCGTGGTGCTGGAGCGGTCGATCCCGCGCATGCGCGAGCTGGACGACATCTTCATGGGCCGGGTGCTGACCCGCTACTCCACCCTGGACGCCGTCGAGGACGAGATCCTCAAGGCCGACGTGGTCATCGGCGCGGTCCTGACCGCCGGGGCCGCCGCGCCCAAGCTGGTCCGGCGCGAGCATCTGAAGCGCATGAAGCCGGGCTCTGTGCTGGTCGACGTCTCCATCGACCAGGGCGGCTGTTTCGAGACCAGCCACCCGACCACCCACGCCGAGCCGACCTATGTCGTCGACGGCGTCGTCCACTACTGCGTGGCCAACATGCCCGGCGCCGCGCCGCGCACCTCGTCCGAGGCCCTCGGCAACGCCACCCTGCCCTTCGGCCTGGCCCTGGCCGACCACGGCCTCAAGGCCCTGGAGCGCGACGCGCACCTGGCGAAGGGCCTGAACGTCCTGAAGGGCGAACTGACCCACCCGGCCGTGGCCGAGGCGCTGGGCAAGCCGTTCGTGGATCCGTTCGGGGTCTGGGGCCGCTAGACCTCGCACCACACGTCATGGTCCGACCTGTTCGGGCCGGCCAGGAATACGGACTGTGTTGTGCGTCCTTCGACACGCCCGCTGCGCGGGCTGCTCAGGATGACGTCGATTGAAGGCTACCCAGCCACGTCATGCTGAGCAGCGACCGCAGGTCGCGTGTCGAAGCACGCAAGGCCGTCCATGGATCAAGGGCCCTGCAGCCCTAAGCCGCGTAGCGCCCCAGGTCGACGCCGCCGCCGACCAGGTCGAGCACGTCGCCCATGCCGAACTGCGGGTCCGAAGGATAGAGCGCCGCGTAGACCGACCGGGCGAAGCCGAGGTCGGCGGCGGTCTTGACCCGCCAGTCAAGGCGGGCATGGTCCTGGGCGCAGCGGAAGGCGGCCTGGCTGAAGCGGTCGGGTTGAGCGCGGATGGCGGCCGTCGGCGAAATGCGGGCAAGGTTCTCACGCGGATCGGCGGCGGCCTCGCGCAGCGCCTTCGCGGTGATCACCTCGACCTCCAGCCCCATCGGGTAGCTGGCCGGTTCGCGGTTGGAGACATAGTCGGCGCCGCTGGCCAGCGCCAGGCGGATGGCCTCGTCGACGATGCGGCTGTCGACAAAGGGCTGGTCGCCCTTGATCCGCACGACATGGCTGACCGGGCCGGCCGAGGCGGCGCAGCGAGCGAAACGGTCGAGCAGGTCGGTCGGGGCGCCGCGGAACACGGTCTGACCCTTGGACACCAGCCAGGCGGCCAGGGCGTCGTCGGCGGCTTCGCGGCTGGTGGCCACGACCACCTTCGTCGGGCAGCGACCTGCCCGAAGGCGCTCGAGCTGGCGCCAGATCAGGGGCTGGCCATGGAGCGAGGCGAGCGCCTTGCCGGGGAGCCGCTTGGAACCCATCCGGGCCTGGATGATGGTGAGGATCATGGCGCTGCTCCTTCTGAGCGTTGGCCGGACCGCGCGCGCCTTAGGCGGCGGCCCACCTGCGGGGATCGAGAACCACCTCGTCGTCGAGGGCCATCTCGTTCCAGTCGAGATCGGGGGGCGGGCTGGAGGCGGCGGCGATGACCGCGGACAGCTCGGCGGCGGAATGGACGTTGACCAGCACGGTGCTGGCCTCGGGACGCGACAGCGCGAACCCGAGCGCGGCCTGCAGCGGATCGCTGCGGCCCTCGGCGATCATGCGGCGCACCTTCGACAGGCCCCGCGTGGCGCTCTTGAGCTGGCCCGGGATGCGGTCGATCGGCAGGAACAGCAGGCCGTTGAGGAAGATCGAGCGCAGCTGCACCTCGATGCCCATGCCGGCGATCCGCGCCAGCGTGCCGTCGGCCAGCATCCGCTGGTCGAGCAGCGAGCCCGGCGCCTGGATCAGGTCGGGCCTGAACCGGCGGGCGACGCCGACCGGATCATCCGAGGCATGGACGGCGACGCCGATCCGCTTGAACAGCCCGGCGTCCTTCATCTGGCGCAGCCGGGTCCACATGGCTTCGCCCTGGGGCCCGAACAGGTCGGAGACCATCGGCACCACGATCGCATCGGCGCGCTCGATCCCCAGGCGCGCCAGGCTGGCGCGGGCCTCGCCCTCGACGAAGTCGGGGCCCCGATCAGGACGCACCGATCCGATGATCACCCGGAACGGAACCGGACGCGGCATCAGGTCGCCGAGCAGGGTCTCGGCCTTGCCCCAGGAGCCAGAGGCGTCGAACACGCCCAGACCCGACCGACCGGCTATGGTCAGGATATCCCGCGCCTCGGCCTCGGGCGAGCGGCCGCGCGGCGGCGTCGAGCCTCCGGGCACGAACTGGGACGACCCCAGACCGAGCTTGGACAGTACAGGCGTCATGCGAGTCCTTCTGGACAGGCCGACAGGAGGAAGAGGCCGCGATCCGCGGACGTCCGCGGGCGGGCTTCATCGACCATCATCGGCAGGATACGGACATAGGCCGCGATCAGGCGAGCGAGCTCGGCTTCCCCGTGCGCGGCGCTCAGAGCATGTGGGCCGACCACGTTCAGGCCGCGGGCGGCCATCTCGCGCAGCCACAGGCCTTCCAGCCAGGGCGCGCCGAACAGCGGCGTGGGCAGCGACGGATCCCCGGCCAGGGCGAAGCTTCGGCCGGCCGTGCAGGCGTCGGCCAGGCGGGCCACCTCGGCCTGCAGCTCGGCGCCCAGGACGCCGATGCGCGCCGCGACGGGTGTCCTGGCGAGCAGGGTCAGGGTCGCGGTGGCCGCCGCGATGGCGTCCGGACGGGGCGGCGGGAGGTCATTCTCGTCAAGGGCGGCGATCAGGTCCGGACGCCCGGCCACGGCGCCGAGCGGGCGGCCGTTGGCGATCTGGGCGCCGAACACGGCAAGGTCCGGGGCGACGCCGGACAGCCCCTGGGCCCCGCGCTCATGCGTCCGGAAGCCTGACAGGCCCTCGTCGAAGATCAGCACCGAACCGCAGGCGTCGGCGTCCCGCCGGGCGGCGATCAGATCCGCCGGCGAGACCCCAAGCGGGTCGACAATGATGGCGGCGACATCGCCGGCGCCGCCGAACACGCCCGCGCCGGACTCCCAGACGGCCGCCCGGTGGCGACCGGTGGCACGCCGCGCGGCGTCGATGGCGGCCGGCAGGGCCTGGGCCTCGTCAGCGGTGAACCTGACGCGCGGCGCACGGGGCAACATGGCCGAGAGCGCCGCCTGGGCGTCATGCAGGGTGGCCCGGTTGTCGGCGACGGCCGCCTCGACGCCTGGGTGGGCATGGCCCAGCAGGGCGGCGGCGCCGACCATGTCGAAATCCAGCCGCTCTGCCCCGTCCGCGTCCCACAGGCGGCAGCCCTGGGCGCGCAGGCGCGGCCCCCCGCGGGGGGCCGGAGGCGAAACGAGGAAGGCGGCGCGGCCCATCGGGGGATCCCGGCTTCGTGGTGAAATCGAAGATAACCATGCGCCCCAGATGCTTAAGGAAGCGGTATCGAGACCGTTTCGCAGGGGTTAATCTGCCGCCATGCTCGATCGCCTTCCCGACTGGCCGGACTACGGCTTCCGAGACGACCAGCGGCCGGTGCTTCGCGGGCTGCTCGAGGCCGGTCGCCCGGCGGCCCTGGCGACCATCGCGGCGCTGGACGGCGGCGGGCCCCGGCCAGTCGGGACGCAGATGGTGTTCGGCGAGGGCGTCGTCTCCGGCTTCCTGTCGGGCGGTTGTGTCGAGGCCGATGTCGCGGGCCATGCGGCGGCCTGCCTTGCCGACGGTGAACCCCGGCGGCTGGTTTACGGCGCCGGTAGTCCCTGGCCCGACATCCGCCTGCTCTGCGGCGCGCGGATCGAGATCCTGGTCGAGCGCGTGTCGCCCGGCGATCCGGCGGCGACGGGGCTGTTCGCGCGGATGGACGCGCGGCGGCCCTCCGCCTGGATCAGCGACGGCCGGCGACGGCTCTGCGGCGACGGCGAAGCGGCGGGCTGGCCCGGCGCCGTGGTCGTGCGGCAGGACCCGGTCTGGACGCTGGCGGTGCTCGGCGGCGACCCGACCGCCATGGCCATAGCCGCGCTGGGCGCCCAGGCAGGCCTGGAGACCACCCTGATCCGGCCACGCGGGCCCTCGGCGCCGCCGCCCCTTGCCGGGGTCGCCTACCGCCGCGATGACCCGGGCGAGGCGCTCGCCGTCCTCGGCCTCGACGCCTGGAGCGCGGTGGCGATCTGCGGTCACGACATCGATCTGGACCACGCCGCCCTGATGGCCGCCCTGCCCTCGCCGGCGCCCTATGTCGGCCTGCTCGGCGCGCGCCGCCGACTGCCCGAGCGGCTGGAGCGGCTGAAGGCGGCCGGCCTGACGGATCGCGACCTCGCCCGCCTCCGCGCGCCCATCGGCCTGGACCTGGGCGGCAAGGCGCCGTGGGAGGTCGCGGTGGCGACCCTGGGCGAGATCATCGCCCTGCGTTCGGCCCGCTGCGTCGCGCCGGCTTAGCTCGCCCGTCTGTCGGCGCCCGACTCGGCGCGGGTTTGATTTCGATCAGTTTGCCGCCTCCCGGACGGGCGCAGACTGTCTTCCACCGCGATGGCGGCCACGGGAGACAGATCATGATCGAGGATGAACGGACGCTTGTCGTTCTGGCCGACGGTAGGCGGGTGCGACTGCTGGAGGAAGCGCGCCTCGCAGGGCCGCTGCATGAACATGGAGAGTGGCTGAAGGGCGCGGCGCCCTTCGAACAGCCGGCCGGCGCCCAGCGCGCGACGGTTCACGCCCGCGTCGGCGGCTCCACCCACGCCAGCCACGAGCCGCCGCGCGACAAGGGCGAACGCCAGTTCCTGACGGACCTGGTCGATCACCTGGAGCATGTGGTTCGAGACCATCGCTTCGATCATCTCGCCGTCATGGCGCCGCCCCGGGCCCTGGGCGTGCTGCGCAAGGCCCTGCCAACGGCGCTCGCCAGGCGCGTCACGGTCACCGACCCGCACGACAGGCTCGACGAGTCCGTCGCCGCGATCCAGGATCACCTGCGCGCAGCGCGCCTTCGGGCCTCCGAATGAGCGGCGCCGCCGCGCCGACGCTGGCCTTTCACGGCGCGGCGGGATGCGTCACCGGGTTCTGTGCGGAGCTCCGCGCCGGCGAATCCCGCGTCCTCGTCGACTGCGGCATGTTTCAGGGGTCCAAGACCCTCAAGGCGCTCAACTACGAGGCCTTCCCGTTCGACGCCGCCGACATCGACGCGGTGTTGCTGACCCACGCCCATATCGACCATTCCGGCCTGCTGCCCAAGTTGATGAAGGCCGGCTTCACCGGGCCGATCTACGCCACGGCCGCCACCCGGGACCTGTGCGCCGTCATGCTGGCCGACGCCGGCGGCATCCAGGAGGCCGAGGTCCGCCACCTGAACCGCCGCAACGAAAAGCGGGGCCGCCGCCCGGTCGAGCCGATCTACACCGAGAAGGACGCCGAGGCCGTGATGGCCCAGTTCCGGAAGGTGAAATTCGATGTGCCTGAGACGATCACGCCGGATATCACCGCCCTCTGGACCCCGGCCGGCCACATCCTCGGCGCCGCGTCGGTCACCGTCGATCTGACCGGCGGCGAGCGACCGCAACGGCTGCTGTTCTCCGGCGACCTTGGTCCGGGCGGCAGCGACTTCACACCGGAGCCGGCGGCCCCGGCCGGCATCGACCATCTGATCCTGGAGTCCACCTACGGTGACCGCGAGCGTGCGCCGATCGACCCTGTGCGACGCCGCCAGGCCCTGGCCGAGGAGCTCAGGGCCGCCCATGACGCCGGCGGCCCGCTGCTTCTGCCGGCCTTCGCGGTGGAGCGGACGCAGGAACTGCTGACCGACCTGATGGCCGTGATGGACAGCGGCGAGGCCCCGGCCGGCGATGTCTTCCTCGACTCGCCGCTGGCCATCGAGGCGACGGAGGTCTTCCTCAGTCGCGGCTGGAACCCGGACCTGGGTCGCAACCCGTTCGACAGCGTGCGCCCGTCGGGGCGGCTGCGCTTCCTGCCCAAGCCCTGGGACAGCGACACGCTCGAGCGCCTCGACGGCTGGCACGTGATCATGGCCGCCAGCGGCATGTGTGACGCCGGCCGCATCCGCCGACACCTCAAGCGCCTGCTCTGGCGCAGGGAGGCGACTGTGCTGCTGACCGGCTACCAGGCTGTCGGCACGCTGGGCCGGCTGCTGCATGAGGGCGCCGACCGGGTGACCATCCAGGGCGAGGAGATCCGGGTGAAGGCCCGGGTCCGGATGCTGGACGTCTATTCCGGTCACGCCGACGCCCGGGGGCTTGTGTCCTGGGCCTCGGATCGCCGCCCGGTGACAGGATCGGTCTTCCTGGCCCACGGCGAGCCCGAGGCCGTCGAGGGGCTGCGCACCCGGCTGGAAACGGCGGGCTTTGCACCTGCCCAGCTGAAGGCGCCGCAGATCGACGACGTCTTCCGCCTGATCCCGGAGGGCGCGGAGGTCGTCGAGGGCGGCGGCCATCGCATCGCCCCCGGACGGGCGGCGAAGCTCGACTGGCACAATGACCGCGCCGACCTGATGATCGCCCTCAACCGGGCGCTCGAGGCCGCGCCGGACGACGCCGCGCGTGAAGCGATCATCGCCCGGCTGAAGGCGATGATCGCCGGCAAGGGTTGATCAGGGTCAATGCGTTCGCCTGCCGGCGAGCGCCCAATCAACGCCAGGAATGGAGAAGACCCATGACCAAATCTGTTGCGAAAGAACTGCGGCACGAGATCGACGACGTCCTGGACGACGTGATGCACAGCCTCAAGAAGCTTTCCAAGCATCTGGGCGATGATGTCTCCGACGAGCTTTCCCAGACCACGGCCAACCTCGCCGACGCCGCGGTGAAACTGGCGGACGAGGCCAAGACCAAGGGCAAGGCGCTGGCCAAGGCGGCGGGCAAGGAAGCGCGCGAGCATCCCGCGGCCACCGCCGCCCTGGTCGCCGCGGCGGTCGCGCTGGTCGGGCTGGCCGTGGCCCGCCGGAGCAGCGAAAAGAACTAGGCGGGCCTGACCCAGGCGCCGGACTTGCCGCCGGTCTTGGTCTCCAGCCGGACGGCGTCGATGACCATGGCTTTGTCGGCGGCCTTGAGCATGTCGTAGATCGTCAGGCAGGCGACGGAGACGGCGGTCAGGGCCTCCATCTCCACGCCGGTCGGGCCGGTGGTCTTCACCCGCGCCGTGACGGCGAGGCCCTCGGCGTGCGGCTCAACCGCAACCTCCACCTTCGACAGCGCCAGCGGATGGCAGAGGGGGATGAGGTCGCTCGTCTTCTTGGCGGCCATCACGCCGGCGATCTCGGCCGTGGCGCGGACATCGCCCTTCTTCGCATCGCCGGACAGGGCCAGGTCGCGGGTCGCCGCCTCCATGCGCACCAGGCCGGTGGCCACCGCTTCGCGCACCGTGTCGGGCTTGCCGGTCACGTCGACCATCCGCGCCCGGCCCTCGGCGTCGATGTGGGTGAGGCGGCTCACGTTTCGAGCAACCGGGGCATCAGCTCGACCATGTTGCAGGGCCGGT
>JBIKTU010000329.1:0-3357 GCA_044347965.1 Caulobacter sp. | reverse complement strand
TGGCGCCGGCCTCGGCCGCCTGGATCAGGCCGTCGGCGAAGGGGAAGAAGGCTTCCGAGGCGCAGGCGCTGCCCTTCAGGTCCAGGCCGAAGTCGCCGGCCCGCATGGCGGCGATCCGCGCCGAGTCCTTGCGGTTCATCTGGCCGGCCCCGACGCCCAGGGTCTGGCCGGCGCGGGCGAAGACGATGGCGTTGGACTTCACATGCTTGCCGACGGTGAAGGCGAACAGCATGTCGCGCACCTCCTCGTCGGTCGGCGCGCGTCTGGTCACGATCTTCAGGTCTGCCGGCTTGATCAGCGAGGTGTCGCGGCTCTGGACCAGGAAGCCGCCGGCCACGGAGCGGAACACCTCGCCCGGCGCATGGGCGTCGGGCAGGGCGCCGGTGACCAGCAGGCGCAGGTTCTTCTTGGCCGCGAAGACGGCGATGGCGTCATCGTCCGCGTCCGGGGCGATGACCACCTCGGTGAAGGTCTCGACGATGGCCTCGGCCGCCGCGCGGTCGAGCCTGCGGTTGACCGCCACGATACCGCCAAAGGCGCTGACCGGATCGCACGCCAGCGCCCTCTGGTAGGCGTTCAGCAGATCGCCGCCGGTGGCCACGCCGCAGGGGTTGGCGTGCTTGACGATGACGCAGGCCGGCTCGCCGAACTCGGCGACCAGCTCGAAGGCGGCGTCGGTGTCGGCGATGTTGTTGTAGCTGAGCTCTTTCCCTTGCAGCTGCCGGGCGTTGGCCACGCCCGCGCGGGCCGGACCGGCCGCATAGAAGGCGGCCGACTGATGCGGGTTTTCGCCATAGCGCATGGTCTGGATCAGGGTCCCGGCGATGGCCTTGCGGGCCGGCTGGGCATCGCCCAGCTGCTGCGCGAACCAGGTCGAGATGGCCGCGTCATAGGCCGCCGTGCGGGCGTAGGCCCGGGCCGCCAGGGTCTTGCGCAGCGCCAGCGTCGTGGTCCCGGTCGCCTGCAGCTGCTCCAGGACTTCCGCCATGTCGGCCGGGTCGGTGCAGACAGCGACATAGCCATGGTTCTTGGCCGCCGAGCGGATCATCGCCGGCCCGCCGATGTCGATGTTCTCGACGCAGGCGGCGTAGTCGCCGCCGGCCGCCACCGTCGCCTCGAACGGGTAGAGGTTCACGTAGAGCAGGTCGATGCCGCCGATGCCGTGGTCGGTCATGGCCTTCGCGTGATCGGCCGCATCGCGGACGCCCAGCAGGCCGCCGTGGACGATGGGGTGAAGGGTCTTGACCCGGCCGTCCATCATCTCGGGAAAGCCGGTCAGCTCGCTGACATCCTTCACCGGCAGGCCGGCCGCCGTGATCGCCGCCTTGGTGCCGCCGGTCGAGACCAGCTCGACGCCCAGATCGCTCAGAACCTTCGCCGCCTCGACCAGGCCGGTCTTGTCGGAGACCGACAGCAGCGCGCGCTTCACGGGGGCGGCGTCGGCGGCGGCGGGATAATCGGGGGCGGCAGGCATGGTTCGGCTCTCCGGTTGATCAGGAAGGAGCCCAGGCGCGCGGCGATGAGGTTCGCGCTCCCCGGTGGTGGGCCACCTCATGCGCCAGTCACGCGAACGGGGGCCTAATACGGCGAGTGAAGGGTCAACTCAAGCTCTCCCTCCCCCTTGTGGGGAGGGTGGATCGGCGAGCGCAGCGAGACGAGACGGGTGGGGCAAGCAGGGATCCACGCCGGACTCAGAAGGCGGCCCGCCCTTGCCCCACCCTGACCTGCTGCGCAGGTCTGTCCCTCCCCATGAAGGGGAGGGAGGGAGTGTCACCCCTCTGCCCTTGAAAGCTTCCACCGCACGCGGCCGCCCTTGTCGGCGCTGGCCTGGCCCTTGAGCACCACCTGGACGGTGCGCCGGGCGATGCCGCCGTCGACGTGCAGCGACGGCTCGACCGAGACCTCCATGGCGTCGTTGCGCAGCCACCAGCCCTGGTCGTGCGGTCCCTTGAGCAGCACGCTCTTGCGGTCCCGGGCCAGCGAGGCGCGGGCGTCGGGGTGCAGATGGAAGCGGACGGTGAAGGGGAAGTAGCGGCGCGGGCCGGTGATCTCCTTCTCGACCTTCGGCCGGAAGCTGTCCTCGCCGCGCAGCTCGTCGGTGGCCCGGTCGAGGTAGAGCTTGCGGTCATGGATCAGGCCGAAGCGCTTGACCCATCCCTCGTGGCTGACCTCCAGCCAGGCTGCGGCCTCGGACTCGTGGCGGCGGGCTTCCACCATGTGCGGCGCGCCGATCAGCCGCGCGCCCAGCGCCCCGGCGGCGACCCCGCGCAGGGGCTGTCCGGTCGACAGGTCGGCGATGTTGGCGGTCGAGGCCGCGTCGGTCAGCCGCAGGGCCTGCGAAGCGCCGGACGCCGCGCTCCAGCCGCAGCCGACGATGATCGGATCGGGGCCGCAGCAGATCTCCAGCGCCAGAGGCTGGGCGCAGGCGGTGACGCTCCAGCGTCCGCGGGCCGGCGCGCCGGCGTCGACCATGATGGTCAGGGCCGGCGACTCCAGGCGCTCGTAGCCGCCGTGAGGGGCGCGGCGGCGGACCCGGTCCTCGCCTTCCTCGTGGGCCAGGGCGGCGGCGATACGCCGGGCCGGGGCCGCCTCGCCGCCCTGAAAGGCCGCCAGCCGTCCGTCGGGCAGGGTGAAGAACCGCGTCGCGGCGCTCAGCCGATCGATGGCGCGCGGCAGTTCGTCGGGCCCGGCCTGCCCGCGCTGGTGCAGGGCGTCGTCCAGGGTCAGCAGGTCGAACAGCAGCTCCAGCCCGGCCTGGGGCGAGCGCGAGGCATGGACGCCGTCGGTCCCCACGGTCAGCGGCAGCTCCCGGCGCAGCCTGACCATGGCCAGGTCGATCAGCTGCTCCCCGGCCTCCCCGGCCAGGGCGCAGCCGGCGACGCCGGCCGCCGCGGCCCGCTCCAGCGCCCGGTCGGGCGCCTGGCTGATGCGGGTCAGATGCCGGGCCTGTCGGGCCAGGTCGTGCAGGAACAGGGACCGCTCGGCGTCGGAGGCCGGCGCGGTCAGCCGGCGCGCGGCGCAGGCCAGATTGAACACCCGGCGCTCCAGAATGTCCGGACCCCAGGAGAACCCGTTCCAGCGGCCGAACACACGTCGCCAGTCGGCGATGAGACGCAGCCCGGTCTTGGGCCCCGCGTCGCCGGCCGCCAGCAGATCGCCCAGCCAGTCCATGCGGTGCAGGGCGACGGCGAAGCGCCGGTCGGGGCTGGCCCGGTCGAAGGGATCGCCGAGCGGCCCGACAGCCAGCTGGGCGCCGGCCAGGTCGAAGACGCCGCCGAGGATCTTGCGGCCACGCTCGAGATCCACCGGCCGCAGGTCGCGGGGATTGGCGGCCAGACCATCCGGCCGGGGGCCGGC
>JBIKTU010000328.1:0-3358 GCA_044347965.1 Caulobacter sp. | reverse complement strand
CACTGATCCAGTTTGGCGCCGTCCCAGACAATGCCCGAGGCCTTCAGCGGCTCGGAGTAGCGGAACTTCTCGACCGTCCCGGCCGTGCGGCCGAAGATCCCGTACAGATTCGGACCGGTCATGTTGGCGCCGCCCTCGGCGATGGTGTGGCAGGAGCGGCAGAGCTGGAACTGCTTCTGGCCGTTCTCGAGATCGCCGGTGTTGTAGGGAGCGGGGAGGCTGGCCTGCAGCGCGGCCTTGGCGGGATCAACCGCCGCGGCCGGGGCCGCCGCAGTCGACGCCGTCGCGCCGCCCTCCGGGGTCGCGGGCTGGCTGCAAGCCGCCAGAACGGCCGCGGCCGAAACAATCACCAGTCCTGAAGCTACGCGACGCATACCTGTCCCCATTGTCGGATCCTTGAGACCCAAGCTACTCCGCCGCGCCCATGATTCAATGGCGCGCGGGCGCTCGGCGGTCCAAAAATAACAATGTTCGGCGTGACGAATTGTCCCGCGCCTCAATCCGCCGACCCCGGACGGCCTCGCATGGCCTTGATCGCGCCGCGCCGGACCTTGCTGTCGACGCGCTTCGCCTTGGCGGCCTTGGACGGCTTGGTCTTCTTGCGAGGCGGCGGGGGCGGCTGCGCGGCCTTGGCGATCAGCTCGACCAGACGGTCGATAGCGTCGGCCTTGTTGCGCTCCTGGGTGCGGAAGCGGTTGGCGGTGATGACGATCACGCCGTCATTGGTCAGCCGCGATCCGGCCAGCTTCTGCAGCCGGGTGCTGACGTCATTGGGCAGCGACGGCGACAGCCGGGCGTCGAACCGCATCTGCACGGCGGTCGCCACCTTGTTGACGTTCTGGCCGCCGGGGCCCGAGGCGCGGATGAAGCTGAACTCCAGTTCGGCCTCGTCGAGCTCGATATGGGGCGGGATGGCGATCATGGGGCGGTTCTAGCCCGCACCCCGGCGCGCGACTATCGGCTTCGTTGCGCGACGGCCTCGGCCAGATCGGCGACGCGGCGCCGCAGGGGAGGCGGCTCGAGGACCTCCAGCTCCGGGCCTACGCCCAGCAGCATCAGGGCCGCGTCCTCGACGGACTCGACCGGCAGCGACAGTCCGCGCCATCCCTCCGGATCCGGCGGCCCGGCCGCCTCGACGGCGGCGGTGGCCCAGGCGCCGAGCCTGGCGAGGCGGGCGAGCCCTGTCGGCGAGGCGCGGAGTCTTGCCGACGTCGGGCGCAACCGGGCTTCGAATCGCTCCAGTTCCGCCGCCCAGTAGGTCGGCAGGACGAAGTCCGCCGGCCGCTCGAAGCCCTCGTCCAGCACTGTCAGGTCGAGAAGGTTGGAGGCCCGGAAGATGCGCGCCCGCCCGCCCGCGACGGCGACGAGGTACCAGGCCCCGCCCTTCATCACCAGGCCGAGCGGCTCGGCGGTCCATGTCCGTAGGCTGCTCCAGCTCTCGTAGGTCATCGACAGGCGTTTCTGGTCCAGAACCGCCCGCGCCAGCTCGGGCAGGCAGGCGACCGGCTCGGCCGCGCGGTACCAGTCGACAGGATCAAGATGGAAGCGCGAGGCGATCCGGCCGGCCCCCTCCGTCGCGCCGGCGGGCAGGGCGGCCAGGAGCTTGTTTCCGGCCGCGCGCGCCGCCGCGCCGAGGCCCAGGGCGGAGGCCGGGCCGGGGAGGCCGATCATGAACATCGCCTCGACCTCGTCCGCCGCCAGGCCGGTCAGGCGGGTGCGGTAGCCGTCGAGCAGCTGGAAGCCGCCGCCCGGCCCGCGGTCGCCGTAAAGCGGCACGCCGGCGGCGCTGAGCGCATCCATGTCGCGATAGATGGTCCTGATCGAGACCTCGAACTCCTCCGCCAGCGCCTCGGCGGTCAGCCGACCGCGCAGCTGCAGCAGGATCAGAAGGGACAGCAGTCGACTGGCGCGCATGGCGTGATCCTCGACGAAGAATCCTGACGGAAAGTGTCAGGTAGAGCGGGTCATGGATAGCCGGCGCCGCTAAAGGCCTGCTCGGGAGCAAATGACATGTCAGACCAGAAACCCGCCGTCCGGCGCCGCGCCGTTCTGCAGACCGCCGCCGGACTGGCGCTGGCGCCCGCGGTCCTGCGCGCGACAGCCGAGGCAGCTGCCCCGGAGACGCCGGATGGCCGGCCCGGAGACTTCGACTTCCTCACCGGCGAGTGGAAGATCAGCCATCGTCGCCTCAAGGCGCCCGGGGAATGGGACGTGTTCGAGGGCGAGGCGACCTGCTGGTCGATCATCGGCGGCGTCGGCCATGTCGAGGAGCTGCGCATTCCGGCCCGCGACTTCAGCGGAACCGGCCTGCGGTTCCTCGATCTCGGGACGAAGGTCTGGTCGGACTACTGGGTGAACGCCAAGAGCGGCGCGCTGGGCGCGGCCGGGCTGACCGGACGGTTCGAGGACGGCGTCGGCCTTTTCACCGCCGAGGATGCGGACGCCGAGGGCAAGCCGATCCGGGTGCGGGGCGTCTGGGACCAGATCACCGGCCACTCGCACCGCTGGCGCCAGGGGGTCTCCCGGGACGGCGGCGCCAGCTGGGAAGACAACTGGTTCATGGACTGGGTGAAGGCCTGACCGCGACGGCGCGCGCATCCGGCGCGCGCCGACCCGTCCTCTAGGCGATCAGGAGAAGATCTTTGCCTGGTCAGCGTCGCCGCGGCCCTTGGGGTCGGGGCCAAAGCGGTTGCTGGTCGGCGTGCCGTCCAGAACGGTCAGCACGAACAGCCAGATGCCGCCGATCAGCGGCAGGAAGCTGATCAGGATCCACCAGCCGGTCCGGTTGGTGTCGTGCAGCCTGCGGACGGTGACGGCGATGCTGGGCAGCAGCAGGCCGAGGGTGACCAGGGCCATCAGGCCCGTGGCGGTCGCGCTGTCAGAATTGCCGCCGCTCAGGATCAAGCCCAGGATGGCTACGGCGATGTAGACGAGGATCTGGAACAGCACGAACATCCAGTATTCGGCCCGTCGGGCCCGGCCCTGGAAGTCGGCGTACTTCTTCAGCGGCGCGATCATCATTTCCATGTCGGTTTCCCCCGGGGCGTGTTCGCGCTGACGCGGGGCCGTCCCGGTCGCTCGCGCGCAAGCCTTTCAGTCAGCGACCATACCGCTGTTCCGCGTTCCGTCTATCGCGGCGTGCGGCGGGACTTCTGGATCGCCGTGTCCAGCGCCTGCAGGAACCGCGAGCGGTCGGCGCGCTCGAACGGACGGGGGCCGCCGGTGATCTCTCCGGTCGAGCGGATGTGCTCCATGATCGACCGCTGGGCCAGGGCCGAGCCGATGGAGTCGGCCGTGAACGGCTGGCCGTTCGGCTTGATCGCCGCCGCGCCGGATTTCAGCACCCGGTCGGCCAGCG
>JBIKTU010000327.1:0-3365 GCA_044347965.1 Caulobacter sp. | reverse complement strand
TCCGGCAGCCGGTCGAGGAGAGCCGCACCGTGCGGCTTGTCGACCGGCCAGGTCCCGTCCGGCGCATCGCCGCTGATGGCGTAGTAGAACTTGCGGATCGCCGCGCGCGGATCGCTGCCCAGCTCCGCCTCGGCCGGGCCGACGTCCTGGAAGTAGATCTGGTAGAAGAACCGGCCCTTGTCGGTGAAGGCCGCCTTGATCACGTCCAGGAACTGGACCTGCGGCACGCCGGTCCAGGGCACCGACAGCCCGGCCACGGCGCTTACCCGGTCCGGCCGCGTCAGGGCGGTGTTCCAGACGATGGGTGCGCCCCAGTCGTGGCCGATCAGGATGCCTTTCCCGTCCGGCGACAGGTGCTCGATCACCCCCGCGACGTCTGCGGTGATCCGCTCCAGGCTGTAGTCCTCGACCCGGCCCGGCTTGTCCGATCCGCCGTAGCCGCGGACGTCAATGGCGCAGACCGTGAAGCCGGCCGCCGCGACCGGCCCGATCTGGCGGCGCCAGCTGTACCAGCTCTCCGGAAAGCCGTGGACCATGACCACCAGCGGCCCGGAGCCCTCGACCACGGCGCGCAGGTTGATCCCGTTGGTGGGAATGGTGACAAAGTCCGGCATGGCGTTTCCCTGATTTTGGGCCAGACGATCACCGGCGACGTCGGGTCAGGCAAGCGCTGGATGGATCGAGAGTCTTCATCGCGGTTTTCGCGCTGTCCTTCCGTTGTCCGGCCAGCCGATCCGGCCGGGCTTCGGGGGCATTTTACACCCTGAGCGAAACGCGGGGAGGAACGCGCGAGTCCGGCGAGATCTTCGTCAGTTCCAGGAGTTCCGCCAAATTGAGGGTCGCCCCCTCACCCATGGCGTCAGGCCCGAACGGCGCCGGCACGGCCTGAAACGGGCTCCGGGGCGGGGGGCGGATTGTCCCGCGATGTCCCCGTTTGTCTCCAGAGTATATGTCTCCGGAGTCTCGCTTTCCGGACCCCCCCCCATGACCGCCAGCCACCCCCTCGACCGCCCGGTCTGGAACGCCCTGACCAGCCGGCAGACCGACTGCGCCATCGGAGACGGGGCCGCCCGACGGTTCGCGCCGGACTACGGCCCGCTGACCGGCGCCCGCGACGCCTCGCCGGAGGGTCAGGCCGCCCTCGCCGCCCTGCCCTGCGACGAGACCGGCCTCTGGCTGCTGGAGGCCGAGGCGGTCGCCCCGCCGCCGGGCATGGTCGTCAGTCACAGCGCCGACTGCGTGCAGATGGTCGCCGACGGGCCAGTCGCGGCGCCGGACCCGGACTTCGCCTTCGTCGACCTGACCGAGGCGGACGCCGCCGAGATGCTGGCCCTGGCGACCCTGACCCGCCCCGGCCCCTTCGCCGCGCGCACCGGCCGGCTGGGCGCCTTCATCGGCGTCAAGCAGGACGGTGTCCTCATCGCCATGGCCGGCGAGCGGATGCGCCCGGTCGGCTTCACCGAGATCAGCGGCGTCTGCACCCTGCCGGATCATCGCGGAAAGGGCCTGGCCGGCGCCCTGATCCGCGTCGGCCTGGCGCGGATCCGCGCGCGCGGCGAGATCCCGTTCCTGCACAGCTATACCAGCAACAGTGCCGCGATCGGGCTTTACGAGAGCCTGGGATTCCGGGTGCGGCAGGCGGCGGTTCTGACGGTGTTGACGCGGGCTGGATGAAGGACACGCAGATCAACTTTTACTTGCATTGGAAGATTCTTGTTCCGTTTTCGCGAGCTTCCTGCTAGGTTTGCTTCATGAGGGATCCCAAGCAGCCAAAGCACCCCGGTCTTGAGGAAACGCCAGCTCTGTTCGACGCGGAGTTGGAGCCCGCAACACCTCTGTCCGACGAGGAAGAAGCCGCTCTGTTGGAAGCCGAGGCGGATGCTGAGGCGGGGCTGGTGGTCCCTCACTCGGAAGTCGCCAGATGGATGCGGGCGGTCGGCACGCCGGACGAGTTTCCTATGCCGGCGTCGTGGCTGGAGTAGGCTTCAATGTTGAGAGGTTCCCGACATGACTGACCCAAAGCAGCCCGGGGTCGAGGAAGCCCCCGCCGAGTTCGACGCGGATTACGACGAGCGTTCAGCCGCAGCGGACGCCGATGCGGCGGCCGGGCGCGTCGTGCCACACGAACGGGTGGCGAAATGGCTGCAATCGATCATCGACGGGAAGCCTGAGCCCGCGCCCTACTCGTGGCGAAAGTAGTCTGGACGGACCAGGCCATCGCCGATGTCGTCGATATCGTGGCGTGGATTTCAGCAGAAAGGCCCCGCGTCGCGGTGCGGATCGCGGAGAAGCTGTTTCAGGCCGGATACAGCCTTGACCAGTTTCCCGAGCGGGGCCGCACGACATCTCTGGGTCGTCGAGAGTTGATCGTGATGGCGCCCTACCTGATCCGCTATCGCGTCGAGGATGATCAGGTCACCATCCTCGAAGTCCGCCACGCGGCGCGGAAGCCGGGGTGAGTCACCGCCTCGCAGCCGTGTCGCGGATCGCTTCGAGCCAAGGATCATCGTCGGTGAGGACCGGGCGGATCACATGGCCGAACCGCAGGGTGGTCTCACCGTTGCCAACGAAGGATGCGGGAATTGCCGCGCCCAGAAGTCGGCCATCAGCGTCTCGGAAGACCAGATAACGCGCCAATGGCTTGACGGACAGATAGCCGGTGCAGAGCCGTCCGACGCGCCCTTCTCCCAGCTCGATTGGCCCGGCGAGCGTGGAGAAGATCGTCGCAGGGGACAGCAGATCGGCCAGATCGCGGCGCTGGTGGCTCTCGTCGAGACGCGGCGACCAGAAGCCGTCGAGCTGAAACCAAGCAGGGCCATCGCCATTCAACTTTTCGAGGCTTCGGAAGGTGATCCGAGCCGCGCCGTCCTTCCGGAGATCGGCGAGCATGCTGCGCTTCGCTCGTGCGGAGGAGAAACCGGGCTCGCGGCCAACGGCCCGGGCCGCGACGGTAGCGTCCACCCAGTGCTCCAGTTCAGGGATAGGCGCGGCGCGCTCGGCTATCGCAAGGTCGATGTATGCGGCGTTCTCCACCATCAGCGCGGCGAAGTCGCTTCGTGGAAAAGAAACGTAGTCGGGGTGATACATTGGCGGTCGGCAGGCGAACGCGGGTCCTGCGGCGGCCCAAAGCGCCGCGACGACCAAAATCGCGGAGGCGACCCTCACCCCACCAGCCGCTCCCGCCCTTCCCAGTACGGCTTGCGCAGCTCCCGCCGCAGCACCTTGCCCGAGGGGTTCCGCGGCAGCGCATCCGCGAAGTCGATGGTCTTGGGCGCCTTGTAGCCGGCGATCCTCGTGCGGGCGTGGGCGATGATCTCTTCGGCGGTGGCGGTGGCGCCGGGCTTGAGGACCACAACGCCCTTGAC
>JBIKTU010000326.1:0-3373 GCA_044347965.1 Caulobacter sp. | reverse complement strand
GACCTCTGACGAGTGGATCCGCGAGCGTACGGGCATTCGCCAGAGGCACCGGGCGCGCGATGACCAGGCGGTGTCCGACCTGGCCGTCGAGGCGGCGAGACAGGCGCTGGACAGCGCCGGCCGGACGCCGGCCGACATCGATCTGATCGTCGTGGCGACCACCACCGCCGATCTGACCTTCCCGGCCACAGCCGCCATCGTCCAGCGCAAGCTGGGCTGTCCCGTCGGCATCGCCTTCGACGTCCAGGCGGTCTGCTCGGGCTTTGTCTACGCCATGAGCGTCGCCGACGGCTTCGTGGCGCGCGGTCATTCGAAATGCGCGCTGGTCATCGGCGCCGAGACGATGACACGACTGATGGACTGGACCGACCGCGGCACCTGCGTGCTGTTCGGCGACGGGGCCGGGGCGGTCGTCATGGAGCCGATGGAAGGGCAGGGAACCACGGCCGACCGCGGTCTGCTCGGGTTCGCGCTGCGCTGTGACGGGACCAAGCAGGACCTGCTCTATGTCGACGGCGGCCCCTCGACGACCGGCACTGTCGGCAAGCTGCGCATGCAGGGCAACCAGGTCTTCAAACATGCGGTGATCAACATCTCCGAGGCGGTGATCGCCGCCGCGAAGGCGGCCGGCGTCGAGGTCTCGGACGTCGACTGGTTCATCCCCCACCAGGCCAATGAGCGCATCCTCAAGGGGGTCGCGAACAGGCTCGGCATCGACGAGCACAAGGTCATCCAGACGGTCGGCGATCACGCCAACACCTCCGCCGCCTCGATCCCGCTGGCCCTGGCCCAGGGCGTCGCCGACGGGCGAATCAGGAAGGGCGACCTCCTGCTTCTGGAGGCCATGGGCGGCGGCCTGACCTGGGGCGCCTGCGTCGTACGGCTTTAGCTCCGGATTCCGCTGACGCCGGGAACCCTTTGACTTGACGTGGCAATCGGGCCATGCACCCTGACTTGTTCTAGGGGTGTCTTGGAGACCGGGGGCATGAAGGGCGAGACCCTCACGCGAGCCGACCTGACTGAAGCGGTGCACGAAGAGGTCGGCCTCACACGGCAGGACTGCGGCGGGCTGGTCGAGCGCACGCTCGATCTGGTGGCCGAGGCCCTCGAGAACGGCGAGACCGTCAAGCTGTCCGGGTTCGGCGTTTTCCAGGTCCGCGCCAAGAAGGCGCGCATGGGCCGCAATCCCAAGACCGGCGAACCCGCCGAGATCGAGCCCCGCCGGGTCATCGGCTTTAGGGCCTCGCAGGTCATGAAAGCGCGCATTGATCGCGCGCTGAGCGACTAGGGCGCGCCGGTGGCGAAGGGCCCGAACGCCTTCCGCACCATCTCTGAAGCCGCCGACGAGCTTGGCGTGCCGCAGCATGTGCTGCGCTTCTGGGAGACCAAGTTCTCCTTCATCCGCCCCATGAAGCGCGCCGGCGGCCGGCGTTTCTATCGGCCCCAGGATATCGCCGTGCTGCGCGGCGTTCGCGCGCTGCTGCACGACGAGGGGCTGACCATCAAGGGCGTTCAGAAGCTTCACAAGGAGCAGGGCGTGCGCCGCCTGGTCAGCGTCGGGGGCGGGGAAGCGGCCGGCTCCACGGTCGGCGAGGAGGCCCTCGCCGCAGCGGTCGCGCCAGGCCGGCTCGATGCCGGGGCCAGGGATCGTCTGGTCTTTGCGCTCGAAGACCTGACAAGCGTCAAGGCCCGGCTGGACGCCCTGCTGAAGGGCGGCTGAAACTTCCGCAAATGCCCCATTGCCGGGCCGGGAGGCGGCGCCTATAAGGGCCCTCCCCATCGACGGGCCGTTCGCGGCCGGTCGTAAAAGGTGTCGGAGCGTGGCGCAGCCTGGTAGCGCACTTGACTGGGGGTCAAGGGGTCGCAGGTTCGAATCCTGTCGCTCCGACCACCTTTCCCCCTAGCGGTTCATCCACTTCATGAGCGGGATCAGGGGCAGGCCCCAGGCCGTGCCGACGATGGCATAGAAGAGCAGCTGGGCGGCCCAGTGGGCCGGCAGGTGATCGGCCACGGCAAGGGCCGCCGCCACGTAGACGAACAGGAACACCAGCATCGCCAGGGTTCCGATGAGCTTCTTCAGTCGCGGGTTCATGCAGCCTCCGGCGGCGCGACGGGTCACGCCGCCTTCGACATAGAGCGCGACTAGCCGCGTTTGAAGAGGCCGACGACGAAGAGCAGGATCACCGCGCCCAGGGTGGCGAAGATCAGGGTTCCCAGCAGCCCGCTGACGCCGATGTTCAACTGGGTCGCGATGAACCCGCCGATCAGGCCGCCGATGACGCCGACCGCCAGGTTGGTCAGCAGGCCGTGGTTGCGGCCCATCAGCCTCTCGGCCAGCCAGCCGGCGGCGATGCCGATGAGAATTGCGGCGATCCAGCCCATGTGTTCCTCCTCCAGCCCGGTGATCGGGGTGTGAGGAAACGCCGCCGGGGCGTCCGGGGTTCCGGTCCCGGCGCGGGGTCAGCGCCCGGGCAACAGTCCGCCGGCCGCCAGAAGCGCCGTGGCGCCCGCCAGGGCGGCGAGCGAGAAGGCCGGAAGGCTGTCCAGGCCCAGTCCCAGCAGGCCGGCGACCGCGCTGCCCACCAGAGCGCCGGCAAGGCCCAGGCACAGACTGGCGAACATCGAACGGCGGCCGCCCATCAGCGCGCGCGCCAGCACACCGGCCAAAAGCCCGATCACAGCAACAGCGAAGAGGCCCGATCCCGACATCGCCGGCACAATGACAGCGGATCGCGATGACGTCACCGCTCTGGACCCGGGCACGGGACCGGCCTAGGTACTGCCTGCCGACATTCCGCCCCGTCCCTGGGGCCCAGCAGAGGCGGCGATGACTTCGTTCCTGCGTTCCGACCGGTCCCGTCCGGTCGCGGTCTGGCTGTTCGCCGTGGCCGCTCTCGTTCTGGCCATGGTCGTGGTCGGCGGCGCGACCCGTCTGACTGGCTCGGGGCTTTCGATCACCGAATGGAAGCCGGTCACCGGCGCTGTGCCGCCGATGTCGGAGCAGGCCTGGCAGACCGAGTTCGCCAAGTACAAGGTCATCCCGCAGTACACCCAGCTGAACCGCGGCATGAGCCTTGGCGAGTTCAAGGGCATCTACTGGTGGGAGTGGGGCCATCGGCTGCTCGGCCGGGTGATCGGCCTGGCTTTCGCCCTCCCGTTCGCGGTCTTCCTGATCCGTCGCGAGATTCCGCATCGCCTGATCTGGCGCTGCGGGGTGATGCTCGGCCTTGGCGGCCTGCAGGGCGCCATCGGCTGGTGGATGGTGTCCAGCGGCCTGGCCGACCGGGTGTCTGTCGCGCCGGAGCGGTTGGCCACGCACCTCAGTCTCGCGCTGGTTCTGTTCGTCATGCTGGTCTGGACGGGCCTTGATGCC
>JBIKTU010000325.1:0-3384 GCA_044347965.1 Caulobacter sp. | reverse complement strand
GATCGGCTCGATCACCGTTGCGCGGGCGCTGGCCTCTCAGGCCTGGTTGACGCTGTTGGCCTTTATGCGGGCGGCGCCATCTGCATCGAGGTCGATGCGGGTGTCATCCAGCTGGAGCGGCCCCAGAAGTTGGGCGTTGATACGGTCCATTCCCGCCTCGCTGCCCGGCGCCCTTTCGAACAGATAGCGAAGGGAAATCCGCTCCTGGTCGGTCGCGTCCGGCTGGGTCCCGTGAAGGGTGCAGGCATGCCACATGAAGACCGACCCCGCCTCGCCCAGCAGCAGGACCTGGCGACAGTCAATGGCCTGATCGCCGCTGCGATAGCGCCAATGCTCAGGGTCAGTACGCTGCAGGTCATGGGGGAAGAGGGCGGCGCCCAGGTTGTGACTGCCCTCCAGCAGATAGAGTGGCGCGTCATCCGGCCCGACCCGGGAAAGATAGACATACAGGGTCAGAAAGTCGGCCTCGCGCCCCTTGAAGTCGATCAGGTCCTGGTGGAAGTCGATGCCGTAGAAGTAGGTCACATCGCGGTATTGCGGCCGCACATAGGGCCCGAGGTTGTTCACCGGATTGCCGGCGATCCGCGTCTTCAGCCAGCCCGGCATGACGCTGTCGGGAACGCCGCAGACGACCTTGCGGTCGAGGATGCGGTAGCCTTGGCCAAGCACCGCTGTCAGCCCTGCAACGATCTGCGGCGCCTGCTCGATAAAGGCGAGGCGATCGGCGAACCGCTCAAGCAGGTTCCGGCCGGCCCTGGGATTGACGCCGCGATACTGGGGGTCGGCGTCGAAAGCCTCCTCCTCCAGAAACAAGTCGGCTCCCCAGGCCCGGTCCGCCTTCAGGTCCACCAGCAGCTCGGCGCAGGTCCGGGCGTCCAGGGTCTGCCCGAAGCGGTGGGCGCCCTTTTCGATGAAATCCTCGACCACAGGAGAGGCGAAACGCGCCGCCAGGTCCGCCGAATTCACCAGAGATTCTCCGTCCACCAACCTGCGTGCACGACCCGATAGTTTAACGGACAGGACTAATGCGTCGTTAAGGATGGGGCTGCCGGCCGCCCGGTGGCTGGGGGCGGATACCCCACGACCCTTCGCTCCTTGCTGTCAGGCGAACGCCAGCCCGGCTCCCCGAAGGGCCCGGCGGATGGAACGGAGGCAGCGCAAAATCCGCTTGTCTCTCCCGACGGAAGTCCGGCCACCCTCCCGGCTAACGATAAAGCCCGGGAAGCCCCATGACCGACCTGTTCGATCCCTTCGAGGCCAATGGCCTGACGCTGCAGAACCGCATCGCGCTGTCGCCCCTGACCCGCACACGGGCGGACATGGCGGGCAAGGTCGGGGAACTGCAGGCGACCTACTACGCCCAGCGGGCCTCGGCCGGGATGCTGATCACCGAGGCCACGGCCGTGGCGCCGGTCGGGCGCGGCGGCGCCTACTGCCCGGGTCTTTGGAGCGACGACCAGATCGAGGGCTGGAAACAGGTCACCGACGCGGTCCATGCCAAGGGCGGCCTGATCTTCAGCCAGCTGTGGCACGCCGGACGCCTCAGCCACTCCTCGCTGGACCTGGACGGCAAGCCGCCGGTGGCGCCGACGGCGATGAAGCAGCCCGGCCAGATGTTCGTGGAGAAGGGCTTCGCCGAGTACGAAGAGGCCCGCGCCCTCGACCTCGCAGAGATCCCGACCATCGTCGATCAGTTCCGCCAGGCCGCCGTGCGGGCCAGGGCCGCCGGCTTCGACGGCGTCGAGCTGCACGCCGCCCACAGCTACCTGATCGACGCCTTCCTGCGCGACATGACCAACAAGCGGACCGACGCCTACGGCGGCTCGATCGAGAACCGCGCCCGGCTGCTGGTCGAGACGCTGGAGGCGATCATCGGCGTCTGGGGCGGCGAGCGCACCGCCATCCGCCTGGCCCCCATCGGCCACGCCTACAACGCCTGGGACAGCGATCCCGAGCCGCTGTTCACCTATGTCGTCGAACAGCTGAACCGGCTGGGCGTCGGCTGGCTGGACATGGTCGAGGGCGACACCGGCATCTCGCGCGAGGCGGAGCCGTCGTTCGACACCCAGAAGCTGCGCCGGCTCTTCAAGGGCGTGCTGATCGGCAACAACCTCTACGACCGCGACCTGGCGATCTCGGCCCGGGACGCCGGCAGGGTCGACATGGTCGCCTTCGGCCGCGCCTTCATCGGCAACCCCGACCTGGTCGAGCGGCTGCGCGCCAACGCGCCGATCGTGGATGCGCCGCGTCAGGCCTACTATGGCAACGGCGCGCGCGGCTACACCGACTTCCCGACCCTGGCCGAGGAACGCGCGGCCAGCTGAAAGTGAGGGGTGAGGGGACAGGTCAAGATGTCCCTTGGGACACCTTAACCTGTCCCCGCCCCTCCCCCGCCAAAGGAGACGCCAATGTCCCGCATGCCGCTCGTCGAACCCGAAGCCCTGCCGCCCTACCTGAAGGCGATCCATGACGCGACGCCGGAGGACAACTGGCTGGGCCGCCATTTCGCCCGCGCCTTCGGCCCGGCGCCGGATCTGGTCGAGGCCTACCAGGGCTTCTACTACCCCTGGCACACCGGCGGGGCGGGCCAGCTGGAGCCGCGGCTCAAGGAGTTGATCCGCCTGCGGATCGCGACCCTGAACGGCTGCGTGCTGTGCAAGACCGTGCGGATGGCGCCGGAGGTGGTCAGCGAGAGCGAGGCCGCGGTCGGCGTGGACGATGCCGACGCCGCCGAGTTCACGCCGCGCGAACGGGCCGCGATCCACTTCGCCGAGAAGATGGCCGTCGACCATCACAACATCGGCGATCACGACGTGGCCAACATGCGTCGCCACTTCAGCGACGCGGAGTTTCTGGAGCTGGCCATGATGGCCGGGCAGTACATCGGCTTTGGCCGGGTGCTCGCCATGCTGCAGCTCGAAGTCGCCAGCTGCCCGATCTGACGGCGGCGGCGACGAATCGGCGGCTGTGATCGACCCCTGAGCCGACGGTGGTGCGGGTGGTCGGACTCGAACCGACACTCCTCTCGGAAGGGGTTTTTGAGACCCCCGCGTCTACCATTCCACCACACCCGCACGGCGCGGTTCCCCGGCGGGCCGGGGAGCGAGGGCGGCAATCTAGTCATGCGCCGGCCAAGGTCAACGCGAAGGCTGCGGGTCGAAGGGTATTGTCCTGCCGCGATGTATTGACATAGGCTATGTCAACTTTTCCCGGCGCGCTCGGTCGCCGCCTCCACGTCCCAGGAGCCCTTGATGGATGCCCTCCCGCTGATCGGCGCGCCCGGCTCGCCCTACACCCGCAAGATGGTGGCGCTGCTGCGCTACCGTCGCCTTCCCTATCGATACATCTACCGGGGCCGCGAGCCGGCGGACTGGCCGAGACCCA
>JBIKTU010000324.1:0-3391 GCA_044347965.1 Caulobacter sp. | reverse complement strand
CCGGATGAGCGACATCTTCGATCCCCGCCGCTGGAAGCCCGCGCCTCTGCTGCCGCGCAAGGACCCGCGCGACGGAGCCCTGGTCTTCGTGGTCGCGGTGCTCTGCTTCCTGGCCTGCCTGACCGCCATCGGGGGCCTCGCCGCCGACCGCGCCGCCCGCGGCTGGACCGGCCAGCTCACCGGCTCGGCCACCGTGGTCGTCCGCGCCATCGGCGGTGAAACACCTGACACCGCCGCCGGCCGGGCTGCCGAAGCCCTGTCCGGCGTCAAGGGCGTCACCGAGGCGAGGGCTCTGGAAAAGGCCAGGGCCGAGGCGCTGCTGGAGCCCTGGCTCGGTCGCGAGGCGCTGCTGGACGATCTGCCCATCCCGCGACTGGTCACCGTCGACCTCGATCCGAAGGCCCCGGCCACCGCCATCGCCCTCGACAAGGCCCTGAAGGCGGCCGGCGTCGATGCGACGGTCGATGACCACAGCCTTTGGATCGCCGACATCGAGCGGGCGGCCGGAATTGCCCGCTGGGCGGCGCTGGGCGTCTTCCTGCTGATCGCCTCGGCGGCGGCGGCAGCGATCGGATTCGCCACCCGCGCGGCCATGGCTGCCCACCGCGAGACCATCGAGGTGCTGCACCTGTCCGGCGCGCAGGCGAATTTCGTGGTCAAGCTGTTCCAGAGCCGGTTCGCTCGCGTGGCGGCGGTCGCGGGCTTGTTCGGCGCCGCCGGCGCGGCCAGTATCGGCGCGCTGGCCAGACTCGCTGGAGGAGGACAGGGGCTGACCCCGGTCCTGCCGGTCGCCTGGCTGGATCTGTTGGCCGTGGCGCCGACGCCGTTTCTCGCGGCGCTGGTCGCCGCGGTCGCCGCCCGCGTCGCCGCACGGGGGCTGATCGGAGAGATGGCGTGAGGACGCTGGCGGCCCTGTTCGTCGTCCTGTTGATCTGGGTGGTCGGCCTTGTGGCCTTCGCCCAGCGCATCGAGCGGTCGATCCCCCCGGCCGAGCCGCCCGTGGCCGACGCCGTGGTCGCCCTGACCGGCGCCTCCGATCTGCGCCTGGAGGCCGCCGCACGTCTCCTGGAACGTGGCAAGGGCAAGCGCCTGCTGATCTCCGGCGTCAACCGCGAGGCCAGCCGCGACGACATCCTGGAAGTCAGCCGGGCGGTGAAGCCGATCTACGACTGCTGCGTGGATCTGGGCTATACGGCCGCCGACACCATCGGCAACGCCGGAGAGATCGCAGAGTGGGCCCGGGGCAAGGGCTTCACCCGGCTGATCGTGGTGACCTCCGACTACCACATGCCCCGGTCGATCCTGGAGATCAGGGCGGCGATGCCGGAGGCGGTGCTGATCGAGTATCCGGTCGCCACCGGTCTGGTCGACGTCGGGGGCTGGTGGCGCAAGGAGGGCGATGCGAGACGGCTGATCGTCGAGTACTCCAAGTACCTGGCGATTCTGGCCCGGGAGAGCTTCCTGGCGCTGGGCCCGCGCGACGACGCGCCAGTGGCGCAAACCAAGGAAACGACCTCTTGATCTGGCTCCGTTCGCTGCTCTTCACGGTCGCCTTCTATCTCTATTCCACGATCGTCGCCCTGCTGATGGCCCCGCTGCTGCTGGGCCCGCGACGTGGGGTATCCTGGGCCCTGACCCTCTACGGCAAGGGCGTGGCCGTCCTGCTCCGGGTGATCGCCGGCATCCGGTTCGAGGTGCGCGGCCTGGAGAACCTGCCCAAGGGGGCCGCCCTGGTGGCCGGCAAGCACCACGCCTTCTTCGACATCTTCGGCTGTTTCACGGTGATGCCCTCGGCCTGCTTCGTCCTCAAGAAGGAACTCAGCTGGCTGCCGTTCGTCGGCTGGTACGCCAGCAAGGCGAACATGATCGTGGTGGACCGCAGCGCCCATGCGACCGCGCTGCGCAAGCTGGTCCGCGACGCCAAGGACCGCTTCACCGAAGAGCGCCAGCTGGTGATCTTCCCGGAAGGCACCCGGAAGGCGCCGGGCGACGCCCCCGACTACAAGCCCGGCATCGCCGCCCTTTATCGCGAGCTGGAGATGCCCGTCGTGCCCCTGGCGCTGAACACAGGCTGCCACTGGCCCGCCCACGGCTTCATGCGCTACCCGGGGACGATCGTCTTCGAATTCCTGCCGGCCATCCCGGCGGGACTGAAGCGTGGCGAATTCATGCGCGAGCTGGAAAGCCGGCTGGAGACCGCGTCCAACGCCCTGATCACGGAAGACGCGCGGTAGGCCTCAGGCCGCGCGGCGTGAGGCTTCGGCCATCGGCATGAGCCGGTCCACGACCAGACGGCTCATCATGCGGCCATCGATGGGAATGATCGCGTCCACGAAGCGCCGGTCGGGATCGTCGCCCAGATCAGGCGGGGACTGGGGCAGCGAGGCGTCGATGGTGAAGGTCTCCTGCACCCCGTCGACGAGCAGTCCGGCGCAGCGGTCGCTTTCCTGCACCACCACGATGACGTGGCGCGAGGACGGCTCGGTCAGTCCCAGCCCGAGACGGGCCCGGAGATCGATCACCGGCATGATCGAGCCACGCAGGTTGATGACGCCACGGATGTAGTCCGGTGACTGGGGCAGCGGCGTCGCCGCCGTCCAGCCGCGGATCTCCCGCACGGTGCGGATATCGATGCAGAACTCCTGGTCGCCGATCTCGAAGGAGATCAGTTCCAGGGTGTCGGCGCTATGGTCGAAGTGTTCGCTCATGGCGGACCTCAGATCTCCTGCCGGTCGTCCGTGGTTGTACGGGCCGCGCATCGGACGTCACCACAGAGAGTGACTGTGCCGCGTCATGGTTAACGGGTTCCAAATACGACCCCTGGCCGGCGGAGGTTCCAGAACGAAAACGGGCCGCGACTGGTGCGCGGCCCGTTGATCTGTTGGCGAAGGCGATCCGGCTAGAACTCTTCCCAATCGTCCGAAGCGGCCGGGCGAGCTCCGCCGCGGGCGAAGGCCTGCAGGCGGCTGCGGGCGGCATGCACGGGGTTCTCGTCCAGGACGGGCGGCGGCCGGCGGGGCGGCGGAGCCTCGAAGCGGACCGGCTCCTGCCGGGAGGGTTCGGGACGTTGGGGCGCCGGGGCGTAGGTCTGACGGGGCGCCTCCTGGCGCGGCGGCGGGGCCTGCTCCTGGCGGCTGGCGCGGGCGGACTGGCGATCGACCTCGAAGCGGTTGACCAGGGTCGTCAGCTGGCCGGCCTCGCCGCGCAGCGAGCGGGCGGCGGCCGTGGTCTGCTCGACCATGGCCGCGTTCTGCTGGGTCATCTGGTCCATCTGGTTGACGGCCGAGTTCACGTCGCCCAGCGCCGTGGCCTGCTCCTGCGCCGAGGCGCTGATCTCGCCGACCAGATCGTGGATCTCGCCGACCTTGCCGACGATGGCCGACAGCGCCTG
>JBIKTU010000323.1:0-3396 GCA_044347965.1 Caulobacter sp. | reverse complement strand
TGCTTTCACTGGATATCTGACCTGATGCTCGGCTTCGCAAAGAACCTCTTCGGCTCCTCCAACGACCGCAAGGTCAAGGCCATGCAGGCCAGGGTCACGAAGATCAACGGGCTGGAGCCGCAGATGTCGGCGCTCAGCGACGACCAGCTGCGGGCCAAGACCGACGAGTTCAAGGCGCGTCTGGAGAAGGGCGAGACCCTCGACGATCTGATGAGCGAAGCCTTCGCGGTGGTCCGCGAGGCGTCCCGGCGGACGCTCGGCCAGCGCCACTACGACGTACAGATGATCGGCGGCATGGTTCTGCACAAGGGCGGCATCGCCGAGATGCGGACCGGCGAAGGCAAGACGCTGGTCGGCACCCTGCCGACCTACCTGAACGCCCTCGAGGGCAAGGGTGTCCACGTCATCACCGTCAACGACTACCTCGCCCGCCGCGACGCCGAGTGGATGGGCAACGTCTACCGGTTCCTGGGCCTGTCGGTCGGGGTGATCGTCAACGGCCTGTCGCAGGGCCAGCGCCAGGAGGCGTACCGCAGCGACATCACCTACGGCACCAACAACGAGTTCGGCTTCGACTACCTGCGGGACAACCTCGTCTACGACGTCAACGAGATGGTCCAGCGCGGCCACAACTTCGTCATCGTCGACGAAGTGGACTCGATCCTGATCGACGAGGCCCGCACGCCGCTGATCATCTCCGGCCCCACCGAGGATCGCTCCGAGTTCTACCGGATCATCGATACGGTGGTGAAGGACCTGATCAAGGAAGAGGGCATCTACGACCACGACGAGAAGCAGCGCCAGGTGCTGCTGACCGAGGTCGGTACCGAGCGGATCGAGGAGATCCTGATGGCCGGCGGCCACCTGGCCGAGGACTCGATCGGCCTCTATGACGCCGCCAACGTCTCTGTCGTGCACCACATCAACCAGGCCCTGCGCGCCAACATTCTCTACACCCGGGACAAGGACTACATCGTCAAGGCCGGCGAGGTGGTCCTGATCGACGAGTTCACCGGCCGCATGATGTCCGGCCGCCGCCTGTCCGAGGGCCTGCACCAGGCCATCGAGGCCAAGGAAGGCGCCGACATCCAGCCCGAGAACCAGACCCTGGCCTCGGTGACGATCCAGAACTACTTCCGCCTCTACAAGAAGCTGTCGGGCATGACCGGCACCGCGGCGACCGAGGCCCAGGAGTTCGGCGACATCTACAAGATGGATGTCAGCGAGATCCCGACCAACCGCGTGGTCAAGCGGATCGACGTCGACGACGAGGTCTACCGGACCGCCGACGAGAAGAACCGGGCGATCATCAAGCAGATCGAGGACTGCCACCGGCGCGGCCAGCCGATCCTTGTCGGTACCGTCTCGATCGAGAAGTCCGAGCAGCTGTCGGAGCTCCTCAACCAGCACAGCTTCGAGATCGACGGAAAGACCATCAAGGGCATCCCGCACAGCGTGCTGAACGCACGCTACCACGAGCAGGAAGCCCTGATCGTCGCCGACGCCGGCGTGCCCGGCGCGGTGACCATCGCCACCAACATGGCCGGCCGCGGCACCGACATCCAGCTGGGCGGCAATGTCGACATGCACATGGCCAAGTGGCGCCAGGGGCAGACGGGCCTCGGCATTCCGGTCGACCACGACGCCGAAAAGGCCGAGAAGGCCCGCTACGAGGCCGAGATCATCGCCATGCGCCAGAAGGCGCTGGACGCCGGCGGCCTGTACGTCCTGGGCACCGAGCGCCACGAAAGCCGCCGCATCGACAACCAGCTGCGCGGCCGGACGGGCCGCCAGGGCGACCCCGGCAAGTCGAAGTTCTTCCTCTGCTGCGAGGACGACCTGCTGCGCATTTTCGCCGGCGACCGCCTCGACGCGATCATGCGCAACTTCGGCGTCCAGCAGGACGAGGCCATCACCCACAAGTGGCTGAACAAGGCCATCGCCACGGCCCAGAAGCGGGTCGAGCAGCGCAACTACGAGATCCGCAAGAACCTGCTCAAGTACGACGACGTCGTGAACGACCAGCGCAAGGCGGTGTTCGAGCAGCGGCAGGAGTTCCTCGAGTCCAGCGACCTGTCGCAGTTCGCCGCCGAGATGCGCGAGGACCTGATCGACGACCTGATCACCCGCCACCTGCCGCCCAAGGCCTATGCCGAGCAATGGGACATCGAGGGCCTGGACGAGCGCGTCCGCTCGGTCCTGGGCCTGGAGCTGCCGCTGAAGGAATGGGCGGCCGAGGAAGGCATCGCTGACGAAGAGATCCGCGACCGCCTGACCCAGGCCGCCAACGCCCGCGCCGCCGAGCGCGAGACGCTGCTGGGCGCCGATCAGATGCGGTCGTTCGAGAAGAACATCCTGCTGCAGACCATCGACATGCAGTGGCGGGAGCACCTGGTCCACCTGGACCACCTGCGCAACGTCATCGGCCTGCGCGGCTACGGCCAGCGCGACCCGCTGAACGAGTACAAGACCGAGGCCTTCAGCCTGTTCGAGAAGCTGCTGACCGACCTGCGCAGCAACGTCACGAAATATCTGATGACCATCGAGTTCCAGTTCATGGATCCCGAGCCCGAGCCCAACCCGCTGCAGTTCACCGAAGTCCACATGGACCCGATGACCGGCGAGAACGAGCGGGCCCTGGCCTTCGCCGGCTCAGGCGCCAACCTGACCGGCGAGCAGCGCGCGGCCCTGCCGATCAGCGCCCTGCCCGCCGGCTGGGAGCGCACCAGCCGCAACGCCGCCTGCCCGTGCGGCTCGGGCCGCAAGTTCAAGCACTGCCACGGCGCGTTGATCTAGGGGGCGGCTGGCGCGTTGCGTGCTTCGACACGCGCCTGCGGCGCTGCTCAGCATGACGTGGGAGATGGCGTTCTTGCCACGTCATCCTGAGCAGCCTGCGAAGCAGGCGTGTCGAAGGACGCACCGCGCCGGCTAGAGCCCGTTCACCCATGTCCCGTGGAAGCCGAACGGCATGCGCCTTGGCATCTTCGCCGAGGCGATGGGGCCGCCCGGCACGTCCTGGGCGTCGAAGACCAGGAACTCGCTGACATCCTCGGCGGCGCGATAGGCGACCGCGACGATCCAGCCCTCGCCTTCCGGCGCGTCGTCGGACCGGTGGACGAACACCGGCTCTGACAGGGCGTCGCCCTCGCCGGTGAACCAGTCACTGCGCTTGCCGGTCTTCAGGTCGATGTGAGCCAGGGTGTTGGTGCGGATGTCGCCGGGCTTGGTGGTCTGGCCCGCGAACCAGCCGTGACGGTTCTTCTGGAAGGTGAAGCGCTCGTCGTAGCGCGGGAACTCGCCCGGCATGTCGTCGAGCTGTTCCTCGCGGATGGTGTCGCTGGCGTCGTTCAGGTCGAAGGTCCAGCGGACCAGGTAGGCGCCGCACTGTTTGCCGCG